>NZ_JACJEZ010000120.1:0-1948 GCF_014164365.1 Pseudoalteromonas sp. SG43-6 | reverse complement strand
CAGGAGGTTGGCTTAGAAGCAGCCATCCTTTAAAGAAAGCGTAATAGCTCACTGGTCGAGTCGGTCTGCGCGGAAGATGTAACGGGGCTAAACTATGCACCGAAGCTGCGGATTCAGAATTTATTCTGAGTGGTAGGGGAGCGTTCTGTAAGCGGTTGAAGGTGTACCGGGAGGTATGCTGGACGTATCAGAAGTGCGAATGCTGACATGAGTAACGATAATGCGGGTGAAAAACCCGCACGCCGGAAGACCAAGGGTTCCTATCCCATGTTAATCAGGGTAGGGTAAGTCGACCCCTAAGGCGAGGCCGAAAGGCGTAGTCGATGGGAAACGGATTAATATTTCCGTACTTGGTATAATTGCGATGGGGGGACGGAGCAGGCTAAGCAAGCATGGCGTTGGTAGTCCATGTGAAAGTGAGTAGGCTAGCGACTTAGGTAAATCCGGGTTGCTGTTAGGCTGAGACACGAGACGAGTCACTAAGGTGATGAAGTTGCTGATGCCATACTTCCAGGAAAAGCCTCTAAGCTTCAGATTATACCGAATCGTACCCCAAACCGACACAGGTGGTCAGGTAGAGAATACTAAGGCGCTTGAGAGAACTCGGGTGAAGGAACTAGGCAAAATCGTACCGTAACTTCGGGAGAAGGTACGCTCCGATTGGTGATGGGACTTGCTCCCTAAGCTGATTGGAGCCGCAGTGACCAGGTGGCTGGGACTGTTTATTAAAAACACAGCACTGTGCAAAATCGCAAGATGACGTATACGGTGTGACACCTGCCCGGTGCCGGAAGGTTAATTGATGGGGTTATCTTCGGAGAAGCTCTTGATCGAAGCCCCGGTAAACGGCGGCCGTAACTATAACGGTCCTAAGGTAGCGAAATTCCTTGTCGGGTAAGTTCCGACCTGCACGAATGGTGTAACCATGGCCACGCTGTCTCCACCCGAGACTCAGTGAAATTGAAATCGCAGTGAAGATGCTGTGTACCCGCGGCTAGACGGAAAGACCCCGTGAACCTTTACTACAGCTTGGCACTGAACATTGAACCTACATGTGTAGGATAGGTGGGAGACTTAGAAGATGAGACGCTAGTTTTGTTGGAGTCGTCCTTGAAATACCACCCTTGTAGTTTTGATGTTCTAACGTTGGCCCCTGAATCGGGGTTACGGACAGTGCCTGGTGGGTAGTTTGACTGGGGCGGTCTCCTCCCAAAGAGTAACGGAGGAGCACGAAGGTTGGCTAAGTACGGTCGGACATCGTACGGTTAGTGTAATGGTAGAAGCCAGCTTAACTGCGAGACAGACACGTCGAGCAGGTACGAAAGTAGGTCATAGTGATCCGGTGGTTCTGAATGGAAGGGCCATCGCTCAACGGATAAAAGGTACTCCGGGGATAACAGGCTGATACCGCCCAAGAGTTCATATCGACGGCGGTGTTTGGCACCTCGATGTCGGCTCATCACATCCTGGGGCTGAAGTCGGTCCCAAGGGTATGGCTGTTCGCCATTTAAAGTGGTACGCGAGCTGGGTTTAGAACGTCGTGAGACAGTTCGGTCCCTATCTGCCGTGGGCGTTTGAGAATTGAGAGGGGTTGCTCCTAGTACGAGAGGACCGGAGTGAACGAACCGCTGGTGTTCGGGTTGTCATGCCAATGGCATTGCCCGGTAGCTACGTTCGGAACTGATAAGCGCTGAAAGCATCTAAGCGCGAAGCAGGCCTCGAGATGAGTTCTCACTAGAGCTATAAGCTCTCTGAAGGGCCGTTGAAGACTACAACGTTGATAGGCAAGATGTGGAAGCATAGTGATATGTTAAGCTAACTTGTACTAATTACCCGTGAGGCTTAACCATACAACGCCAAACGCGTTTTATGTGATAGTTGATAGCGCAAGAAGTTAATAGACTAAAGTAGATTTACTGAAAACTTTTATTATCAGAATTCCAAATTT
>NZ_JACJEZ010000011.1:10405-113197 GCF_014164365.1 Pseudoalteromonas sp. SG43-6 | reverse complement strand
TGGACGATGCCAATTCGAGACTGGCGTAATGCAATGAGTCGTTTTATCATTGAATTTGAGGAACGCCTCAATAAACATATTTAAAATGTAAAAACGGGCAGTTACACAGAATCCGTTACAGGCTCCGGTAGTCAAGTACTTCGTCTCTTTACTCCCACTAACTTTACCCTTGCTAACTTTACCCTCGCTAGCTACCCCTCCCTAACAGCTCAGCTTTTACTTATCACTTTAATTAATCCGCCCAGCATTTTAGATAATTCGGTTGTTTCATTGATCCACTGAAATGCCGTATTCGAATCGATTTCTCCTATTTCCATAGATATATAAAGTTGAGACCTCAATTCACCACAACTGCCTTTGGCGTAATACAAAAAACGAACACAATCTTTCGAAGACATTCTTTCATAGCCTTCCGCTATATTCGATGATATTGACAAGCTAGAACGGGTTATTTGATCTTTTAAACCTCGCTCATGACTTGATTTAAAGTGTTTAAATACAGCTACTGATAGTGCCGCTGATCGTTTCCATACGTCTAGTCGCTCAAAATTCATAATATCAATTATTCAGTGTTTTATATATTTATAGTACAAAAAATCAAAAAACAACATTAAAGGTACAACTTTACCCTAGCTAACTTTACCCTCGCTAACTTTTCCCCACAAAAAAAGCCGCTTAGTTTAACTAGGCGGCTTTGGAGGTTAGTCTCACTGTATTTGGGCGTGTCTCCAAACGAGTGAATACGTTACCAAGGAACTTTTTGTTTATTACGCTTAGATTGACTCTAAGGCAATTTTAACCATTTCATTGAAGGTGCTTTGACGCTCTTCACTTGGGGTTGCTTCACCAGTGATCACGTGGTCACTCACGGTAAATAATGCCATGGCTTTTGCGCCATATTCAGCAGCAACGCCGTATAAACCGGCTGTTTCCATATCTACCGCTAACATACCTAGTTTATCAAGTTCTTGATAAAAGCTGTTATCGGCTTGATAAAATGTGTCGGTGGTAAATACGTTACCCACTTTCGCTTTAATACCTAGCTCTTTTGCTGCATTAACGCCGTTTAATAGTAAATCAAAATCAGCAATTGCTGAGAAATCATAACCACGTACACGCGCACGGTTTACATTTGAATCTGTGCTTGCGCCTTGTGCAAAAATAACGTCACGAATTTTAATGTCGCTACCAATACCACCACAGGTGCCGATACGAATAAGGTTTTTAACGCCATAGCTGACGATTAGTTCGCGTGCATAAATCGACATTGATGGAATGCCCATACCAGAACCCATGATGCTTACTGGTTTACCTTTATAAGTGCCAGTAAAACCATACATGTTACGAACGCCGGTTACTTTTACAGCATCATCAAGAAAATTTTCAGCAATGTATTGCGCACGTAATGGATCACCCGGCATTAATACCGTTTGTGCAAAATCGCCATTATTTGCGTCAATATGTGGAGTACTCATTATTCGTTTCCTTTTACTTTTAGCGCGTTAAGCTTATCAATAAAGCCATCGCCATATTCAAGTGCAGGTAAGTTAAACCACTGGGCAAGTGTTTGACCTATGTCTGCAAAACTAGCACGTTCACCAAGCGGGGTATTTTCAAGCCCTACCTGATAAGCAAGTACAGGCACATATTCGCGGGTGTGCTCACTGCCCGGGAATGTTGGATCACAACCGTGATCCGCCGTAATAATTAGTACGTCGTCGGCTTTAAGCTGCTTAAGTATCGTTGGTAAGTAATCGTCCAACTGTTTAAGCGCTTTTGCATACCCAACAGGGTCGCGGCGATGACCAAATTTTTCATCAAAATCAACTAAATTAGTAAATATCAAACTGTGATCTGGCGCTGATGCCATTACCTCAGTGGTTTTTGCTAACAAGTTTTGTAAGCCTGGGGCTTTGTGTTTTTGGGTGATCCCTTGATGCGCATAGATGTCAGATATCTTCCCTATGCTAATCACTTCACCACCGTCATCGGCTAGTTTGTCTAGCAATGTTGGCGCTGGCGGTAACACTGAATAATCTCGACGATTGCCCGTTCTGGCAAAGTCTTGATTATTGGAACCCAAAAATGGCCGCGCAATCACTCGTCCTATGTTCATTTCATCAAGCAGCGCCCGTGTGATTTCGCAGACCTGATAAAGTTTTTCTAGACCGAAAGTTTGTTCATGCGCGGCTATTTGAAACACGCTATCAGCTGAGGTGTAACAGATTGGTTTACCTGTTTTTATGTGCTCTTCACCCAGCTGTTCTAAAATCGTAGTACCAGAGGCATGGCAATTACCTAAAATCCCCGGGATACCGGTCCGAGCAATCAGCTCGTCAATTAACTGTTGTGGAAAACTCGGTTGTGTTTTAGGGAAATATCCCCAATCGAATAACACCGGTACACCTGCCATTTCCCAATGACCTGATGGCGTATCTTTACCGCTAGAAAGCTCTTTAGCGTAACCCCAAGCAGCAATCGGTGTTTGGCGGTCACTAACAAGGCACGGTTCGTTGCCTGCAGCTTCACACGCATCAACTAAACCTAATAACGATAAGTTAGGTAGTGATAGTCGTTCGCCGGTTTCTTCAAAGTATGCTTTAAGCAAATGTGCAAAAGTGTTTGCGCCCACGTCGCCAAACTTGTCAGCGTCTGGTGCTGCACCTATGCCTAGGCTATCTGCCATTAATATAATTGCTCTTGCCATACTCACCTCGATTATCCAATGTAGCTACTTTATATTTTTGTGCTTTTTAACGTACAGGACATAAGTCCTGTTTCATAAAACCTAAACATTATAAATTTCACCCCTTAAAGCGAAGCAAGAGAGATTATTCGTGTCTTTTTTGCTATTGTGATCTACCAACAATGTATCCTTCTGTGTGGATGAGAACTTTAGTGACACGAACAATAATAGCCATTGCTGGCGCTTCTGCGTCTGGCAAATCTCTTTTTAGCCAAACTATTTATAATGAATTGGTGAATGAGCTTGAACCAGGCGCTATCGCCGTGATTGAAGAAGATGCGTACTATAAAGACCAATCGCATTTGCCGTTTGATCATCGTACGCAAACGAATTACGACCACCCTGATGCGTTTGAACATGAGTTAATGTGTAAGCATTTAACACAGTTACGTGATGGCGAAGCGGTAGAAGTACCTACCTATGATTATGCGCAGCATACTCGCAGTGACAAAACACGCACTGTGATGCCAGCAGAAATTCTCATAGTTGAAGGGATTTTATTGCTTAGTGATAAAGCGCTACGTAAAGAATTTGATATCAAAGTGTTTATTGATACACCGCTTGATATTTGCCTGATGCGCCGTATGCAACGTGATATGGAGCAACGAGGCAGAACATTACAGTCCGTTGTTGAACAATATCAAGCTACAGTGAGACCGATGTTTTATCAGTTTATTGAGCCTTCAAAGCACAATGCTGATTTAGTGGTTACACGTGGTGGTATGAATCGTGTTGCGATTGATATAATTAAAAGTAAAATAAAATATTTACTGCAAAAATAACAACGGGAATAAGCAAAGATGACAACATTTATGAGCTTAGTCGGCATGTGTATGCTGCTAGGCATTGCATTTGCGGCTTCGACAAATCGCAAAGCAATTAGTTTAAGAACTGTCGGTATCGCTTTTGCCCTGCAATTTATAATTGGTGGTTTTGTCCTGTTTTCAGACGCAGGCAAAAATGCATTAGTTGGCATGTCAAAAGCCGTATCATCGGTAATTGGTTTTGCAAATGACGGAATAGCATTTTTATTCGGTCCGCTTGCTAGCCAAGATGCCTTAGGGTTTATTTTTGCCGTACAAGTCTTACCCGTTATTGTGTTTTTCTCTGCATTGGTTGCAGTGCTTTATCACATTGGCATTATGGATTGGATAATAAGAATATTAGGCGGTGGTTTACAAAAGCTATTAAAAACCTCACGCACTGAGTCGCTCTCAGCGACTGCGAACATTTTTGTTGGCCAAACAGAAGCGCCGCTGATTGTAAAACCATTTATAGCAACCATGACTAAGTCAGAGTTGTTTGCTGTTATGGTGGGTGGTTTAGCCACCGTAGCAGGCTCAGTTATGGCCGGTTATGTGATTATTGGTGTAGAGCTTAAGTATTTAATTGCCGCCAGCTTTATGGCAGCGCCAGGTGGTTTTTTAATGGCCAAGATGATTGTGCCAGAGACCGAAACACCTAAAGATACTTTAGCCGACTTAGATGATATTGAAGATAAACCAGTTAATGTGATTGATGCTGCGGCATCAGGGGCAGCAAACGGTATGCATTTAGCACTAAATGTAGGTGCAATGCTATTAGCATTTGTTGCTTTAATAGCTTTATTAAATGGTTTGTTTGGCGGCATTGGAGGTTTATTGGCTAGCATCGGCGGTTGGTCAATTAACTTCAGTCATTTATTATATAAAACTGCTGGTGACTGGGAGGTAATAGATGGAATCGCAAGTTTATTTAACTCCATTGGTGATTCGCTAAATAGCACGGGTGCTTGGATAAGCTCTTTAACGTTACAAATGATTTTAGGTTATATCTTTGCTCCGGTTGCCTGGTTACTTGGCGTACCGTGGAGTGAAGCAGTTATAGCCGGTAGCTTTATTGGTCAAAAAATAGTAGTCAATGAGTTTGTTGCTTATTTAGACTTTATGAATTATCGCGATACGTTAAGTGCGCACACACAAGCGATTGTCACATTCGCGTTATGTGGGTTTGCTAACTTATCATCGATAGCCATTTTACTAGGTGGATTAGGCGGTATGGCGCCTAGTCGGCGAAAGGATATCGCACGCTTAGGGCTCAGAGCAGTGTTAGCAGGATCTATGGCTAACCTTATGAGCGCCGCAATTGCAGGTTTTTTCCTCTCGCTAGCTTAGAAACTTTGAGATGAACCTTAGTTGCAAAACAATAGGATAAGCCTTTAAGGGGTTAAAGACTTATCTTACTTGAACGATACTTCACAAAGGGCCTTTATGGCCCTTTTATCGTTTTTAATTCACTGTTTACTTTCATAATACTTTTCCTAGTTATTGCTATACTCAAAGTTCTATCGTCAAAAAGAGAAAATAAATGCGGCTATTTATTAATCTGCTACTTCTTTGTATCAGTGTCCATAGTACTGCAAATCAAAACTTAATGGTTGTGACCGAGTTGTCACCGCCGAATCAAGTTTTGCTGAATAATCAGGTAACTGGTTATAGTACTGAGTTAGTAAATATGATTATTTTAGAGGCTAAGCTCAATGCCCCAATCAACATGTACCCTTGGGCACGTGCTTATAAAATGGCGGTTAATAATAGCAACACCTTAATTTACAGTATGGCACGCACTACGGAGCGCGAAACACTGTTTCATTGGATTGGGCCAGTAGCACAGTTTGAAATGGGCTTTGTAAAACTCTCTGAGCGCAGTGATATTAACTTTGATAATACAGAGCAAGCCAAGCAATATAAAATTGCCGTACAGCGCCATGACCTTGCATCGCAAGTATTAGTAAAACGTGGTTTCGAAGTATTGCTGACCACTGATATTCAAAAGTCATATCAGTTACTACTAGCAAGAAAAGTTGATCTGGTAGTAGACGATGCTAATTATCTAGCTTCAATGAGTGAGCAGCTAGCGATCAATGCTAACGCACTGACGTTCGTACATGCCATAGAAGGACTGGCAGTAGCTGGTTACTTAGCTGCAAATATTAATACTGATGAAGATATTATAAAGGCACTGCAGCAGGCTTTTTTAAAGGTTAAAAATACTGAAAAATACCGTCAATTAATAACGGCTAATTAATTAGCTATTTTACATAACGATGCCGATAAGCATCAAAGTTATCCACCGCTTTGAGTTTTTCTAACTGCTCATTGAAGCGCTCAACTATCTCGATAGGCATCTCTTTATTAAAAACTAAATAATTACCCTGTAATGTATTTACTGGCAGCTCAACAAGTTGGACGACTTCTTTACCACCGTGACCAAATTGCTGTAGTTGGTAATCTAAGGCAAACTCTGAGCCGAGAATTAAATCGATTTTATTTTTAAAAAATAAGTTCATATACTCATAGTGATGAGCTACTTTTAATAAGTTTTTATCTTGTTGGAAACCAATACTCTCCACTAACCCCTCATAAATATTGCCTCTAACGACACCTAAGGTGTATGCACTAACTTGAGT
This sequence comes from Pseudoalteromonas sp. SG43-6, assembly GCF_014164365.1. Classification (NCBI taxonomy): domain Bacteria; kingdom Pseudomonadati; phylum Pseudomonadota; class Gammaproteobacteria; order Alteromonadales; family Pseudoalteromonadaceae; genus Pseudoalteromonas; species Pseudoalteromonas sp. SG43-6. The sequence goes on along the minus strand of NZ_JACJEZ010000011.1, from coordinate 107,003 downwards.
AATATCAGTTGGATTAATGTGTTTGTTATCACGAAGGCGATAAAAAAATGTACGTGAAGAAACCAACGGGCCAACCCAGTAAAATAAATCTTCTCGCTCAGCACTGCGAGCGGTTGATACTAGCCCTGAGAGCTGATTTTTTTGCACTAAATCGTATGCCCTTGCCCAAGGCAACAGCTCAAATTTGCACTCCACTTGTGAAAGCTCACACAACGTACGCACAATATCTAAATTAATCCCTTGCAGCTGCCCTTTATTCGAAAAATTATAAGGGGGAAACTGTTCAGTAAAAATAGTAATTGTTGGCTTTGCAATGCAAGTAAATGTGAATCCAAGGCTAATTACTAGGATGAGTAATCGGTAGATAATCTATCTCGTTACAGAATAATAATAATAGATAAAGAATAGGAGGGGGAGCAAGTTACGTCAATTTTCAGACACAAAAAAGCAAGCCTAAGCTTGCTTTTTTTATTCTACCTAAAAGGTAAAATTATACAGCAGTGATGTTCTCTGCTTGTGGACCTTTTTGACCTTGTGAAAGAGTGAACTCTACACGTTGGCCTTCAGCTAAAGTTTTGAAACCTTCGCTTTTGATTGCTGAGAAATGTGCGAAAACGTCTGGGCCATTTTCTTGCTCGATGAAACCAAAACCTTTAGACTCGTTGAACCACTTAACTGTACCTGATACGATGTTAGACATTGTAATATCCTGATATAAAAATAAAATAATTGCTCTAATGAGCGGTGTAGCAAAAAATGAGATGGTACTTTAAAAACTTCAGGACGGTACTACAAGTATTACTTATACAACATCGAAATGGAGATTTATAGCTTTCATGCTTTCTTTCTAGCTGCAGCAAACTATACAGGGTTAATAAGTTATGTCAACCCCTTTATTAATTAATATATAAATACTCAGTCATGAGCCAACCTGTAGTAAATTCAAAACTAAAAAACAGCACGCAGCGGTAACATGCGTTTTTATAATGGCTTGTAAATACGACCAATAAAAAGCCCTTGCAGCTAACTGCAAGGGCTTTTCTTAATCGTTACTAATATTATGATTAACGCTTACGGCGACGACCAAATATTGCTAATGGAGTAAGTAATAACATCAAGAAGCCTAGACTACCGCTACTTGATTTCGATTTGGGCTTTTCAACCACAGGTTCTGCTTCGTTGCTTACGGCAACCGTTACTTGCTCGGTAACCGATACGGTGCCATCACTGACCGCAACTTCGAACACGACTTCTTCGTCGCTTGTGATTGCGCCTGGAGTAAAGCTAAGTACCGCAGTATCTGCATTAGATAGTGTTGCGGTTGTGCCACTTACTTGTGTCCATGCATAAGTGAGTTCATCTGCATTTCTATCCGTGGCTACAGCATTTAAAGTACTGGTTACTGATTCCTTAATACCTAACTCACCGGTAACTGTTACTATAGGAGCTGCGTTATCACATGCGACTGCATCGCCAGCAATTACTGCTGAGAAGATTGGCGTTGTTACATTGTTAAATGTAAGGTTATCAATCCACCATCCTAAATCACCAACAGCGCCATCTGATGAAAGGCGAAAGCGTAGTTTTGCTCTATTACCATTGAGTTCACTACCAAAATTAATTGTTTCGTAGTTACCGTATACGTTATCCTGATTGATGTTGTTACCTGTAAACGTATCACGCTCTTGGATAGCTTGGGAGTCATTCTCAATTAACGGACCATCGTAACCACGATTAAATGTACCACCCATTTCAGTCACATCAACCCAGCTACCACCATTGACGCTAATTTCAACAACACCACCATCCCACTCGTTTTCAATACGATAAAAATGCCAGAATGACACCTCAAAGTCACCTGCAAAGCCAATATCAAATCCTTTAGTTTCTATCGCTACATCTGATTGGAAATCGTTGTTCTGCAAGAACATCGTTTGCTCACCAAGCTCAAAACCAAAGCTGTTGAAAAAGGCAACATTATCATCAGCTGCCATACTTTGTGTACCTTTAGCTAAATCACCACCGATCATTACATTTTCTTTTAGATCATATAATGATGCTCTCGCTACTTCCATGTTATCCATAGTTTGCGCGCCGACTGGCTGTTTTTCTTTAAAAGCCATGTTGACCGAATAAGTAACTTTTTCAGTGGCAGCTTCAACAATTTCATCGTCAGCAGATAACTCTGGGAATGATACTTCAATTTCTAAGTTTTCAGCTGTACCTGATTCATTTAAGGTAAACTTAAGGGGTGAACTCGTTGCAGTCGAAAATGGCATTGTGTCAGCAAATGTAACTAAACCATCATTTTCAAATGTCACATCATGATCACTGACCACAGTCAGTTGAGCTTGCGTACCAGTAAGCATTTTACTACCAGTATTTGTAATACTCACAGTTAATGTGGCCGTTTCACCTTTATCGACAATACCGTCATTTGAACAAAAGCCTAGCTCTGCACCATTGTAGTTTGCATCAATAGCCACATCTTTGAGGTTAAAGCTAGCCAGTTCCATCTTGTCAGATTCTACAACGCCCGTTAAATCTTCACTGAAACGATCTGGCGCTACAGCACCTAAACCCATGCCGCGTTTAGCAAATGCACCTAAAATAAGCTCATAATCTTTGGTATCAACAGCGTATGCCGCCGCTAATATCGCATCACGTGCTTCAGTATATAAAGGCGCAATTGGTGTTAATTTATAGCCTGCAACAAGGTAGTTAGCCATGCGATTTTGTGCTTCTTCAAAACCATGTTCATTGATTAATGCTACATAACTTTCCCAAAGCATAGTCGCCCAAATTTCACCCGCAGCATGTGGAGAGGCTACACTTGTTGGTGAAATGCCTACATCTGCACCTGCATTTTCAGTAATGTGACGGAATGAAAGCGGATTAACTTCTTTATTTGTAGAGTATGGTACACGACGAATACCATAGTAGAAGTCTTCAACAAACGTACCACTGCCGTATGCTTTTTGGAACTTGTCGTTACCTGTGATGTTGATGTCATCAGCTTTAGCAATAAACATCAGGGAGTGGAAATCACCCCAGCCTTCACCCATTGCACGGCCTTGGAAGTTAATTAGACCCGCAGAGTTACCAACTAAACGGTTACTAATATAGTGGCCCCATTCATGAGCAATAATACCGTTATCAAGTGTGCCATCTTTTAACTTGGCATTATTGAACATATTAACAGTAACTGTATTACCAGCACTTATAGAGTCATACATGAGATGACCATCAGCAAAGTTAAGACCCATATTAGGAATTAACACCGCATCATCTTCACCGCCCATAGCCGCAGGCTCATCAGTGTCTGGAACGTTGTTTACAACAATTGCGCCGATTGCTCCAACTTCTTGAGCATGTAAAACTTTTGCTGTGAAGTTGCACGAACCACGATCAATTAAGGCAATTTTTCCAGCTAACTCTGCGCCATTAGTTGCAGGCTCACAGCCATCGAAAACGCTACCTGAATCAGTGTCATTACCATCAACCAAACGTACAACTTCAGCTGTAACATCAGCAAATTGGAATTGCCCAAAGCCCGAGACTTTAGAAGACTCAAGAACTCCAATAGTTGCGTCAGAGGTTACAACCACACCAAAGTCTGTGCCTACTTTTGCATCTTTACTATTATACAAATACATTTGCATACGTGGACTTGCACCATCAGCTGGTGTTGCCATATTAGCATTATCTAAACCGCTATTATCTTGCGCTTGAGCCTCAATTGGATCCCCTTCAATGCCACCGCGCTCATAGTTAGAGAGCTGAGCTACATTCGAAGTTTCATCAAAACCATGATCATAGAAGAAGTCGTGCAAAAAGTTATTCATGTAGAATAAGTTTACAATTGCCGCTTTGCGATTGTCGTAACTGTTTGCGACTTGATCAACTTGATAGGGGTAATCAAATGTAAAATCTGAGGTTGTTTCAGCAGTGAAGTCACCTTCAGTGAAACCTTGTGGTGCTATAACGTCGGCATATGCAAATACGTTATTACCAGATGTAGTTGTAGCATCATCAGTAAGCCATGGATCCATGGTGCTTAACTTACTGTAATAAGAAAGGCTCACTATCGGTGCATCAAGGATTTCGGTTTCATCTGTTTGATCAGGACCGTCAGCAGGAATAACATCACCATGTGGGCCTTCCCATGGGTAACCATCTGCATCAGCCCAGACACGGTAGTTAAAATCAGCAGCATGCGCTTTCAGGTCTTTTTTGAAATATACTTTGCTGTTTTTTGCACCAATAACATAGCTGAAGTAGTCACTTTCTAAACTGTTCTTATCTGCGACTTCAACTTCAACATAATAAGCTGATTCAAGTTGACCATTAACCTCAAAGAATACTTTTTTAGCGCGCGGCTGGCCAACTACAACTTTATCACCACTTTGATTAGTTACAGTGTATTTAACGTAATCGCCTTGTTCAGTTGATTTTGTAAGGGATACATTAATATCTGCTAGCTTTTTAATCGCTTGTTTAATGCTCTGCTCAGCACCAACAAAATCAGCTAATGGTGCTAATGAACGTTTAGTATTTGCACTTGTGTTAGCAAAATAGCCTGATCCTGCCACCAAGTTATGTTCCTTATCCATGATAAGGTTATATTCACGATTAAAAACTTCTACGCCATGAACTTGTTGTTTATATTTAGCCGTTACAGAACCACTTTTTTGTTTAGATAAATCTGCAAGAACTGCGTTTGACGTCCCTTTTTTACTAGTACTGAAACCGGTTAAAGCATTTAAATAAAAATCTGCAGCGTATGCATTTCTTTGTTCAGGTAAAACAACTGACATATTAGGTTTTGCTTGACCAACGGCTTGCCAAAGAAACGTTGCCTTGCCAAGCTGAGCATCAAAAATTGAATCATGCCCCGATACTGTTCTACGTTCAGCTAATGCACGTTGCTGGGTTATTTGTGGATTAAATTGAACTTGAGAGCTGACGCTTGGCGCATTAAAAAATCGAGTTTGCTCAGTAGCTTGTACTTGAGTCGATGCCAAAATAGCCGTAACCATCGAAGCAACGGCCGTTACTTTAAATTGATACATTAATAATCCCCTGTTGTTATAATTTTAATTTGGTTAACATTCATAACCAAGAACAATGTACACTAATGATGTTAACCAAAGAAAGCCAAATGTAAACAAAGGTAAATGGGGAAATTTCAAATATGTCAAATAACTTTAAATTACAGCTAGTTATAATTACAATCGCACTAATAAGTGGATGTAAAAAAAATGAAACACTAACTGATAGTACCGAAAACAGCACCAATACTAGCAATGAAAAAGCTCAAGAAGTAGCTTTAAATACTTCACAAAAACTAAAGAATGTAGAAACAACACTTTTAGTTAGCAATTCAATTAATAATAACGGGGAAAAGATTAGCTATAAAACGGATAAATTACTTAAAGGAACAACTGTCCATAATCACGCGACATCGGAGCAAGGAATTGTCACTGGAGCCGTGTTTATCACCTTGAAAAGCGACGATATTCCGCTAGCACTCAAAAGTACGTACAACACAAAAAAAATTACCAAGCACACCTATCAATTCCTAGTCGATAAAAATACCGACTTGAAATCAACAATAAGTGATTTAAAGCAATATACCGTTATTGATACTATTGAAATCGCAATTAATTATTCACCCATTGAGGAGCAGTTTTAATTACTCGACCACAAAGTCAAAATAGGTATTCGGGTAGGCTTGCGGCTGATAGGTAAAGTGCCACCACTCCATTGCGTAAGGTGAAAATCCAGCGGCAAGCATAAGATTTTTCAGTTTATACCTATTCGCTTGTTGGTCTTGCGTTATACGCGGGTCGTCAGTATTTGAAATGGTATCGAACATATCAAACAATGAGCCCATATTTAATGCTTTGCCTTGACTATCTGTCAAAGTTAAATCAATGGTTGAACCACGGCTGTGGCCTGATTTAGCTGCGATATAATCACCGAGTAACTGGTCTTTTCCTAAATTAGGGTAATACGCTGCTTTAGTTTTTGTGTCAGTTGCGTCGTTAACCCAACGCACAAAGTGGTCAACGGCACGTTGTGGCCGATAACAATCATAGATTTTAAAATTATAACCAGCTTGCTCCGCCTGAGAATGCGCTTTTACCAGCGCTGCGGCTGCCGTTTTATGTAATAAGCATTTAGGTGCGTTATAACCTTCGATTGGTTTACCGACAAAGTTTTGCCCACTAAAATAGCGGATATCAAAGAATGCAGTTGGTATTAACGTTGCCACATCAACAAACTCACTACGATAGCTTTGAGCTGGGTCGGGATATTTAGCGTTAGCGTCATGGGCAATTGCTGTACTGCTTAAAGCATGTATTCCAAGCAGTGATATTAGTTTAAAACTGATATTTAACAACATTGTAGTAGCCTATAACATTAAAAACAGGCTAGTAATATTGCATAGTTAAAAGCCATTGCCAATAAATTATTGCTGTTCGACAAACTCAGATTGGATAAACTGAGAATCGATAATACATCGATTACGACCCGTTTTTTTCGCTTTGTATAAAGCCTGATCCGCTTGTTTGAGTATCTCTTCAACACTCAATTGCATCAGTGGCCAGCCAGAAATACCTATTGATATGTTGATACTTCCTACTGGTTCGATGATTGTTTCTGATACACGCATACGTAATCGTTCCGCAAGTAGATAAGCTGACTTGGCGTTAATATTTGGTAATATAACAATAAACTCCTCTCCTCCCGTACGTGCAACAAAATCATTTTCACGGGTTACATCAACAATAATTGTAGCCAACGATTGCAAAACAATATCACCAATATCATGGCCAAACTCATCATTAACACGCTTAAAAAAATCAATATCGATAGCAAGCACAGTAAAAGACGTTTGCTGTAAAGTTAATTGATCTAACATGAACTCCAGGCTACGTCGGTTATGTAAGCCCGTAAGTGGATCTGTTTGTGCTTCATGCTGTAATAGACCAATCTGGTTTTGTAATAAGCCGACTCCTTTTAGCATAGCTAAACGCAGTTCAGAGCTTTCATAATACCAAGACCGCACTTGCTTTAACTGTTGCGAAGTTGACGGGTTATCAAGTGTTTTAGCCGTTTCTGCAAGTTGCCTTAAAGGCTGTGAAATTAATCGAGCTAGCACCCAAATAAATATAAAAGTTGCCAACCCTACTGGCAGGGTTCGATATAGAACATTCATCATCAAACCATCTAGTGGCGCAAATGTAGCGCCTAATGGTCGTTGTGTGACAATGCCCCAAGAGGCACTTTTTAATGGTGCATAACCTGCCAGCATGGCAATGTTTTGACTATTTTTTAACTGCCTAGTGCCACTTTCACCTCTTAGCACCGCTTCGATCACTGGATTGCCAAAAACTTGTTCACCAATCCGAGCAACATCAGGGTGATAAAGTAAGCGCCTACTCTTATCAACAACGTAGATATATGAGCCGTCTTTATGAAAATGTACTTGCAGTAAGTCATGTAAAATCCCTTTTTGTTTTAGATATAATGTCCCACCTATATAACCAAGGTATTCATCTTGAGAGTTAAATATCGGATGCGAAATAAATATTATGAGATTCCCTGCCGCAGAAATATAAGGCTCACTGATCATTGGCTTTTTCTTCGCTAACGCTTGTTTTGCGCCATCACTTTCTAATAGCTGTCCTTTGAGCTTTAGACTCAATGGCGAGAGCCCCAAAACTACGCCATCTTTGTCAACGACAACGGTTGAATTAAAGCTATCAGTTTGCAACCGAAGACGCTGCGTTTCTTGTGCGAGAGTGTTTGCATCATTAAACTGGATAGCAAGGATTTTTGCTGAATAAGCGAGTTGCTGCTGAGCAGCCAGTAGAAACCGGTCAGTGGCAGAGACAAGTTTAGCGGCATACGCATTATGGTTTTTTAAGGTTTGTGATTGTAGTTGCTGTTTTTGTACTTGGTAGCTGGAATAAAAGCCATTTAGAAAGGTGATCACAGTCACTGAAATAGCTAAAAACAAGATTAACTTTTTTAAATCAAGGTTGATATTCTTAAGGCTTCGCAAAATAGTTTTTCTCTATGCTGGCCTTGTATTTCCTTGGCGGTTATGTAAACAACCCATACTAGCAAGTTACTCTCACAACCGACAACTCAATCCGCTCTAAACTTGATTTAGCGCAAATTAACAGTGTATTTATTAACATTTACTTGTTCTAATCGCTGGCGCTAAGCGATTGCTGTTTCCCCATAGAAAAATCAATTTATCTGTTTGCGCTTTTAACAAAATAAGCGAAGAAAATTTACCTTGCGCAAAACGAATAAATTATTACAATTAAAAAACAAATAACAAATAAAAGAACATTATGGTTAAACATCACTGCCAGAATATATTGTCACAATTACCCAGTCATCGTTTGCTCGCCTTAGATGTACTGCGAGGGCTCACTATCACTGCGATGATTCTAGTCAATAACCCAGGGAATTGGTTATATATGTACTGGCCGCTTAAACATGCTGATTGGCATGGCCTAACACCCACTGATTTAATTTTCCCATTTTTTATTTTTATTGTTGGGATGTCGATCACCCTATCGGTTAATGCCATGCAGGCAAAAGGAATTACTAAACAAAGTATACTCAGATCTGGTGTAGTGCGTACGGTAAAGCTAATTGCATTAGGTTGGTTTTTAGCCCTGTTTTACTATAATTTTCGCGATCCTAATTTCAGCTGGCTAGATGAACGTTTAGCAGGTATTAGGATCATGGGCGTTTTACAACGCATCGGTCTAGTTTATCTGATTGCCTTAGCTTGTTACCTTTATATAAAACCAAAGTATATTGCGCTTACTTTTGTGAGCTTACTCATCGGGTACGGCGCGTTAATGATATATACGCCCTATTCATTGCCTAACGGTGAAATCGTTAAAGGGCTGTGGCTGCATGGTAATAACCTCAGCGCTTGGCTTGATAATTTACTGCTCGGTGCAAATCATGTTTACTATGCCACAGCAAAACCTTTAGCATTTGATCCAGAAGGAATACTTTCAACCTTACCTGCAATTGCAACGGCATTATCAGGAATATTATGCGGATACTATATAAGCACTGAAAAAAACCTTGGCAAACAAGTCAGAATATTTACCCTAGTGGCTATTACAAGCATTGTTTGCGGGTGCTTACTTTCACTTTTAATACCAATAAACAAAGCACTATGGACACCAAGCTATGTAATAATCAGCTCAGGACTAGCGATGTTATGCTATGCACTGTGTAGCTATATTCTCGATATTCGTAAAGTTCGCTTGTGGAGTGCGCCGTTTTTAGTGTTTGGCGCTAACGCTATTTTGTTCTTTATGTTTGCTGGCATCGTAGCGCGTATTTTAATTATGATCCCAGTGGCTGATACAAGTTTAAAAGGTGCTATATTTAATCAAGTATTACAACCGCTATTTGGTAATTATTTAGGCTCTTTTAGCTATTCGTTGCTATTTTTACTCGCCTCTTATCTAGTGATGTATGCGTGCTATAAACGCGGGATTTTTTGGAAAGTATAATGTCTAAGCCTCATCAAGAGGCTGCTTGACTCACTTTATCTAATAAATACAGCACAGATTGGTAGTTAATACCACTGTGCTGAGTTAAGCCAATTTCACAACTGCGGCTATTAGAAATACCGCTACTGCAATTTTGAGGCACTTGGTTACGCAGCGTTTTTAATGCATTAGCATTTAGCTCTGGCAAGTTAAAGCCCTTATCGCCGGCAAAGCCACAACATTCAATATCAGCTGGAATAATCACTTCGTTACTGCATGCTTTAGCTACGGCAACAAGTTGTTGTTCACTGCCACGGCGTTTGCTACTACAGGTAACATGTAACATAACCGGCTCGGGTTGGGCTGTGATGGTCAACTTAGGCAATAAATATTGATAAGCAAACTCAGCGCTTTCGAGTACTGTTAAACCGCGCTGTTGCGCTGCTTCATTGCTTGTTAATGCACATGGACTGGCGTCAAAAATAATCGGGTAACGACCATTTTCAGACACCTGCTGCGCGATATCGAGTAACTGCTCAGCTTTACTTTTTGCCTGTTCAGGTAAACCTTTACTCGCAAAGGGCATGCCACAACATAGCTCATTAATTTGCATCGGCAGTAACAGTTCAATTCCCGCTTTAGTCGCGAGGCTATGCATAACTTGCATAATTGAGCGGCGATCATCCGCTTGCTCATCGGCTGCAAACACCCTGCTGGCACAACTGGGAAGATAAACCACTTTATCAGGCTGTTGTGCCTGTACTATGCTGTGATTAATTGGCTGCTCCCCCCTTGGCCACGCTGAATAATAAAGTGGGGTGCCAATCAGCTTATTAGTAGGTTTGGTTAAAGTACGCAGTGCCTGTGCACCAATGATGTTTCGCACCATCGCCATACTGGTTAAACCAAAGCGTGCTGTATTTGCTAATACCGCAAAATGTTTGACCGCAAAACTGGCTATGCGCGGCGCCATTTTTGCATTGAGTTGCTTTTTTGCCCTCAGGGATTTTATAAATTCACCGGTGTTAATACCGACGGGGCATTTCATGCCACACAGCCCGGTTGCTGCACAGCTATCAATACCTAAATATTGAAAATCTTTTTCGATACTGCTGAGCTGACGATTAATGTGCTGTTTTTCGCTAATATCACCGGTGTTACTAAGTTGATTAACCAATTCAGTGCGACGTCGCCACAGCGTAATACGTTGGCGCGGCGTTAAGGTGAGTCCTTTTGATGGGCATACGGTTTCGCAAAAACCACACTCAATACATTTGTCGATTATATCGTCGCTGCTAGGCATGGTTTTTAAATGCTGAATATGGCAGTTTTCATCGGTATTGATGATCACTCCTGGGTTTAAAATGTGGTCTTTATCAAACAATTGTTTAATACGTTGCATCACAGCAAAGCCATCAGTGCCCCATTCAGTTGCCACAAACGGCGCCATATTTCGCCCAGTACCATGCTCAGCTTTTAATGAGCCATTAAGTTCAACCGCCACCAGTTGCGACACGTCCCGCATAAATTGCTCATAACGCGCTACTTGCGCTGGTGTATCGAACGCTTGGGTAAATACAAAATGCAAATTACCCGCTAAGGCATGGCCAAAAATAATCGCTTCATCGTAACTGTATTTATCAAATAATTGATGCAGAGCTTTAACACCCTGAGCTAATACATCCAGCTCAAAAGCCACGTCTTCAATGATCACAGTGGTGCCATTTTCGCGCACTGCACCGACTGCCGGGAACGTACCTTTACGAATATTCCATAATGATGCATTGCGCTTAGCATCTGTTGAAAACGCCATAATCGCTAATTGATGGGCGCTAAAATGTGCGACAAGCTGATCCACTTGTTGTTGTAAATTAACTAATTGTGTTGCGTCTTCTGCACGTACTTCGATTAATAATGCTGCACTATCTGCTGGGTAGTTATGAACATCTTTAGGCATGATGTCATGCTGCGCGACGCACAGGAGCGAGCGCTTATCCAATAACTCAACCGCCGCTACATCAAGCGTTGCTAGCTGCTTTACTAATTCACAGACTTGGCTTATGTCATCAAAAATAATAAACGCTGAGCTTTTATGAGCATGATCAATCACCGTGTGGTAAGTAATATCAGCAATAAACCCCAGCGTACCTTCAGAGCCAATCATTAAATGCTTAATGATCTCAATCGGATCAGTGTAATCAATTAGCGCGTTTAAACCATAACCCGTGGTATTTTTTAAGCGGTATTTATGAGCGATACGCTGTGCCAACTCAGGATTATTTGTAACCTGCTGGGCAAGCGCAGTGATATCGTTAATAAACGGTTGATGGCTATGTAAAAATTTAGAACGGCTTTGCTCACTGCGTGTATCAAGCACTGTACCGTCAGCGAAGATTAAGGTCATGTCCTTTACTGTATGGTAACTATTTTGTGCCACGCCACAGCACATACCTGATGAATTGTTGGCTGCCATGCCAGCGATTTTACAACTATTGATTGAAGCGGGATCAGGGCCAATTTTACGGCCAAAAGGCGCAAGTACGGCATTGGCACGAGCACCAATAATAGCTGGCTCTAACCGAATGGCAGCGCCGTTATCTTCAATTTGATAACCAGACCAGCAATCACTAAGCAGCACTAATACAGAATCTGTAATTGCTTGGCCTGATAAGCTAGTACCGGCGGCCCGGAAAGTAATGGCAACTTTATATGTTGCAGCGGCACTGATGACCTGTTGCGCTTGTTGCTGATCAGCAACCAGTACTATTAATTGCGGCACTAAACGATAAAAGCTGGCATCAGTGCCAAAAGCATAGCGCCTAGGGTAATCTTCAATGAACGCCGAGGCAGGCAGCTTATCACTGAGTTGTTGTTGAAATAGTGTCAGTGCTGTTGCCATTATTTGCCCCTTTGCGTTCTGTTAATTTACTCGCTTGGCGACCCACCAAGCATTATGGAATATATTATTACTTGAAATAAGAGCGAATTACCATTAATAAAAGCTCGTCTAATATTATTTTTTTTCATCTAAATAACTATTAACTCTTAATATTTATGTAATGATCAGGCAAGCATGTGATTCGTCGGTGGTTTTTGCAGTTCTGCAAAAAAAACGTTAATGTGACAAAAATATGTTGTATTTTAATCCAAAATGGCATTACCATCAGGAATAAAATATTCATAAATAAAATAAGCAATTCAGCTTTGGAGCCTACTGTGTTAAATAAGTTTGCCATATCATCAATTCTCTTTGGACTAGGGTGTTTATTACCAATGAAATCGACCTTTGCAGCGACCAATTTAACCCTTGAGCAACAGCTTGGCCAAAAGCTGATGCTCGATTTTCGTTATTATTGTGAGCAAGACAGCGAGAACACACCTGAGCAAAAGTGCCGTAATGCAGTCACTGAATTACCTGCAGATTTAGCCAAGGTGATCACTAAACATAATATTGGTGGGGTGATCTTATTTGCTGAAAATATCGATAATATTGCGCAAATCGTTAAATTAAATAATGCTATGCAACAAGCTGCAGCAAAGTCGAGCTTAGGCGCACCATTATTTATTTCAATTGACCAAGAAGGCGGACGTGTTGCACGTATTCCTCGTGATATTGCCACTTCATTTACTGGTAATATGTCGATTGGCGCAAGTTATGCGGTTCACGGCACCAAGTTTGCTACACAATCTGCACAAGTGATTGCTGATGAATTAAAAGCCATTGGTGTGAATGTTAACTATGCACCAACTGTTGATGTAAACATGAACCCTGATAACCCGGTTATTAATGTGCGCTCATACGGTGAAGATCCAACACTTGTGAGTATTTTAGGTGGCGCACAAGTTGCTGGCTTTGAAGGTAATGGCGTAATTACCTCACTGAAACACTTTCCAGGCCATGGTGATACAAACGTTGATAGCCACACTGGCTTGCCAAAAGTAATGCACGATAAAGAAACTATCTGGGAAAAAGATTTACCTCCGTTTCAAACTATTATTAAAAAGCAAAACCCTGGCATGATCATGACTGCACATATTCAGTACCCAGCACTGGATAGCAGCACATTTGTTAGTAAAGATGGCAAAACCATGATCAAACCTGCGACGATGTCGCATAAAATCATCAGCGAATTATTACGCGATGAAATGGGCTATCAAGGTGTAGTGATCACCGATGCGCTAGATATGGCTGGTATTAGCCACTTTTTCGAACCAATTGAAGCCGTTGTAAATACCTTTGCTGCCGGAGTTGATATTGCTTTGATGCCAATTGAAATTCGTAGTCCAAAAGATTTAGTCGTATTAGATAAATTGATCAGCCGCTTAGTGAGCGAAGTTGAAAAAGGTAATTTACAAGCCGACGAAGTCGCTATCTCTGCTCAACGCATCATCAATTTAAAAAGTAAATTTAAACTGACCACAGAGCTTGACGAATCGTTAGCAATGCAAAAAGCACAACTTATTCTCGGTGATGATAATCATCGCAAAGTCGAAGCAGAGCTGGCTCTTGCCGCCATTACCCAAGTTAAAAATGACCAGCACACTTTACCGATTAAACTGACGACAAATAGTAAAGTACATATCATCATGCCTGATACCCGCAAGTGTTTGGCGCTACAACAGGCAATTACAGAAAATACTCAACAACCACTTGCATTTAGCTGCACCAGTTTACAAGGCTTTGAGCCCACAGCGACGTTAAAAGCAATCAATGAAGCGGATATCATCATTGCAGGCAATGCATCACCAAACCAAAGCGCGGTAGAAATTGGCGGCATGGATGACCTTGCTGATAACCCTGCATTTGCAATTGCAAAATCGGCGCAAGGTCCGGCACTTGAAAAACTGCTTCAGCAAGCGCAACAAGCTGATAAGAAAACCGTTTTTGTTAGTTTACGAGCACCATACGATATTGCCACATTTGGCCAATATGCGGATGCAATTTTAGCAACTTATGCGTATAACATAGATGTAGATAATGATGTTAAAGTAGCAGGGCCAGCTTTTACTGCTCTTGCAAAAGTACTAGTTGGTAAAAAGCCAGCGCAAGGTACTTTGCCTGTTACCGTCAGTGGCATTAACAACAACTAAAAGTTTACGAGGATACTATGCAACATAACGCATCACTTACTACGCCTTACGCTATTCGTAATATGATCAGGAATGAAGATTATACCGGTAGTACATCGGGCTTTGTTCCCGGCTTTGTACAGGCTAATTTAGTGATTTTGCCCCAGCGCTATGCGTTTGATTTTTTACAATTTTGCCAAGCAAACAAAAAAGCGTGCCCAATTGTAGCAAGTAGCCGCACGCCTGGAGCTACTAGCATTCCAAATGTTGCTCATGATTTAGATATTAGGACTGACATACCTCGCTATCGTATTTTTAAAAATGGCCAATTGATTGAAGAAGTAACGAATATCAAAGAGCAGTGGCGCGATGACTTGGTCACTTTTTTAATTGGTTGCTCGTTTTCATTTGAAGAGTCGTTAAAGTTGGCGGGCCTAGAAATACGTAATATTACGGAAAATAAAAATGTACCTATGTACATGACTAATATTCCCTGCGAAAGCGCCGGTATATTTCATGCTAACATGGTCGTTAGTATGCGACCGATGAAGCCGGCAGATGCGATTCGGGCAATCCAAATATGTAGCCGCTTTCCAGATGTGCATGGAGCGCCAGTTCACTTTGGGGATCCAGCTGCAATAGGTATTAAAGATATTAATCGCCCTAACTTTGGTGAATCTGTCACCATTAAAGACGGTGAAGTACCGGTATTTTGGGCCTGTGGTGTCACGCCGCAAGTAGCCATAGCTAATGCTGCGCCTGATTTTTGCATTACACATAGCCCAGGTCATATGCTGATCACCGACATTCAAAACGCCCATATCTCGGCTTTTTAAACGGGAATAATGATGAAGCTCAATTGTGATTTAGGGGAAAGCTTTGGTGCATGGCAAATGGGCCTTGATGAAGAGGTAATGCCGCATATTGATATGGCTAATATTGCTTGTGGTTTTCATGGCGGTGATAGTGATGTTCTAGCACGCACCCTGATGCTTGCTAAACAACATGATGTCATTATAGGCGCGCACCCCAGCTATCCTGATAAACAGGGCTTTGGGCGTCGCTCCATGGCATTAACACCACAAGAGCTAAGCAATTGCCTGCATTATCAAATAGCCGCAATTGAAGGTATGGCAAGAGTACAAGGCCTCACTTTAGAGTATGTGAAGCCACATGGCGCGTTATATAACGATATGATGGCCGATAAAACAATTTTGACCACGGTGATGCAAGCTGTTGCCAGTTACCCGAGCCCTTTAAAACTAATGCTTCTCGCCACTGCGAAAGCAGAGCAACATCAACAACTTGCTCAACAATATCACCTTGAATTAATTTTAGAAGCATTTGCTGATCGCCAATATACCGATGACGGTCAATTAGTATCACGGAAAATTGCTGGTAGTGTGCATGATAAACCTGCGCTAATAGCGCAAGTTAAACAGTTACTCGCCACCGGCTGCGTAACCACACAATCGGGCAACCAACTGCCTTTACACGCCGACAGTTTATGTGTGCATGGCGATAACGCAGCAGGCATTGCCCTAATTCAAGAGATCAAAGCGTTATGCCACACTCGTTAAGTGATGAACAATTAAGTCAAGCAATCGAAACCATGATGGTAGAACAAAACCTACGTGGTATGCAAAATCTCTATGCCTATCAACAGACAGGGACTTATCTGCGCGCTGCAAAGTCGTTATTTGATGCCAAAAGTACGGTACTCATTGGTACCGGTTTTGCCGTCAAGCAAACCTTTGAAACCGATGGCCCTGTTGGCGCCATTGCTTTATACAATGCTTTAATTACGCTAGGTAAAAATCCTATTTTAGTCTGTGGAAACCCCCTTTACAGTGCACTGAAAAATGAATTTAACTGTTTTGAATTGCCACTGAATAATTTTACTGATGCAATGGCTTTTAGCAAAGCTGCGCTGGCTGAATTAAAGCCAGATTGCGTATTGTCTATCGAGCGCCCCGGGCTGTGTCACGGCAATAAATATTACAATATGCGTGGTATTGATATTTCGGCTGATTGTGGTTGTTTTGATTTTTTTGTCAGCCAAGCCTCCTGCCCAACGGTAGCTATTGGTGATGGCGGTAACGAAATAGGGATGGGCAATTTATCACAATATATGACTGAGCTGAGCATTATGCCGTGCCTTACTTGCTGCGATGAACTGCTGTTAGCGGATGTATCAAACTGGGCAGCTTACGGCATTATTGCGTTTTTAAGCCGCTGGCATAGCCAAGACTTACTCGCAGAAGTCGATACTTTAGCAATCCTGCAATATTTGAGTGAACGTGGCAGTGTAGATGGCGTTACTCACAAAAACGAATTAACCGAAGATGGCTTACATGCTATGCATGGCCAACAACTCATCGCAAGACTACGTCAGCTTAGCGGTGTTGCCAATCAGAATGAGGATTTATAATGAGTACGGTGTATTTAAACGGCGACTATATGAACGCAGAGCACGCAAAAATATCGCCAATGGACAGAGGCTTTTTATTTGGCGATGGTATTTACGAAGTGATCCCTGCCTATAATGGCAACATGCTTGGCTTTGCAGCGCATATTGAACGCATGAAGAATGGTTTAAATGAACTGGAAATTGTACTCGATTATACAGCTGATACATGGCGTGAAATCTGCCAGCAGCTGTGTGAGAAAAATCACGGTGAAAACCTTGGTATTTATTTGCACGTTAGCCGTGGCGCTGATACTAAGCGTGCTCATGCCTACCCGAGTGGTATTACGCCAACGGTATTTGCCTACGCCTTTGAAATTCCAGCACAACCCGTTAGTGATATCGACAACGCCACGACTTATACTGTATCCGTTGAGCAAGATAAGCGCTGGCAGCGTTGCCACATCAAGTCAACCGCATTACTCGGCAACGTGATTCATTACCAGCATGGTGCGGCGGCTGGCAATAAAGAAACCATTTTATACAATCGCTTAGATGAGCTTACCGAAGCAAGCTCAAGTAATGTGTTTATTGTTAAAGATGGCGTGATCAGCACACCCCCATTGGATAACCAAATTTTACCGGGTATCACTCGCTGGTTAATTTTAACGATATTACACAGCCACAGTGACTTCAAAGTCCAAGAACGTATTATTACTAAGCAGGAACTATTTGCAGCCGATGAAGTGTGGATAACCAGTGCCACAAAAGAAGTTGGCCCAGTGGTAAAACTCAACGGTCAACTGGTCGCTGATGGCAAACCAGGGAAAATATGGCAACAAGTACAGAGCTTATTTACTGAACATAAGTTTGATTATTAATAGCGCTAAGCGGTAATTATAAAAGCTGGGTTTGTTAAGTAAACACGGCTTTTAAAATCCAATTAAGTTTTCGCTTACTTAGGCTGATACGGCCAAACTTCTAGTACTCCATCACTGCTTCCGCTGACAATTGTTTTATTTTCTTTATCATACGCTACAGCTAAAACTGAGCCACGAATGCGCTGTTGTGTCGCTTTATACTCAGCCAATAATGTACCATCTTTTACACGCCATAATTGTATCGTGCTTTTCGGTGAGCCGGTTAAAAACCATTTATCATCATTTACAAACCGCGAGTGGTTAAACTCTATAAAATTAGTAAATATATTTAGCTCAGCTTTTTTAATACCGGTGTTTAAATCAAGAAGTATACGATCATCAACAGAATCTATCACAAAACCTAAACTTGCATTTTCGTTTATACTGACATGATTAACACGAGTCGCTAATTTGAACTCTTTTAAAATAGTACCATCTTTCGTTGACCATAAATAACTAAACTTATCGCTTGAACCGCTTAATGCTGTTTGTCCATCTGCAGATAGTGCTACAGAATTAATATCAAGGCGATGAACTTGAAATAGCGTATTTTGCTTCGTTAGAGAGTTGATCACATCAGCTTCACAGCTACGATAGCCTACCACTATTAACTGACCGTTTGCTGATATTGCAATATCACGAGCAATGTTTTTCCCTGTTGACCAACTACCCAGTAGTTGACCATTTGCAACTGAAAATAATATTAATGCTAAAATAAATATGTTAGTAAATCTCTTAACCAAAGCTCAGCTTAAATAGTCATAGCCTTTACTTTATTTATGAAGTTATTAGCGTATTATCAAAGTCTTACTAATGACACTAAACAAAACAGCAAAATGTTATGGATTTTTCTCTTTATACTAAACTGAGCCCACAACTTAGTCATAATAGTTATTGTTGTGAGTTTGACAGTAGCAGTTTTATTGACAGTGACTTTTTAAATTATCAGATTGTGTTACCGCAACAACTACAAAAGGCTGTTGTTAAACGAAGAGCTGAATACCTCGCCGGCCGTTTTTGCGCAAAACAGGTGTTAACCGCCCTCAATATCCCCTGTTTTGATATTATCTCAGGCCCCGATCGCGCGCCCATATGGCCTAAAAACATTATTGGTAGCATTACCCACACGCAAGGGATCGCAATGGCTATAGCATGTCAGCACACTGATATCGCTGGAATTGGTATTGATATAGAGCAACTAATGAGTGCCAAACAAGAGCTAGAGCTACAAAAGCAAATTTTGCATCCTGATGAATATCCACTGTTTAGGCGATTGGCTGGGCAGCTTTCACATCCATTAACCGTCATTTTTTCAGCAAAAGAAAGTATTTTTAAAGCACTATATCCAAGCGTAAAGCAATTTTTTGGTTTTGAAGCTGCACAGCTAATTGCTTTTAATCAGCAACAATTGCAGTTTAAAATTACTAAATCGCTCGCAGAGCAAGTGCCTCAAGACACTTACGTAACCGTTTTCTATCAATGTAATAAAAGTGTAGTACTCACCGAGTGTGAATTTACTATCGCAGCTCAACCACTCAAAAATACTAATGTCGGCAAGTAGCCACTAATAATCAATCAGGTATTCATCGCATGATGGTGTACCTTTGGGTTTTGTTATTCTATAACGGTTAGGTGCGATAATTAATAACAAGGAATTAAAATGAAATTGATTGCCCCCGCAGCCCTCCTAACCTCGCTGTGTTTTTCAGTATTAGCCAATGATAACCTGCAAACTTTTCAACTAGAAAATGTATTCGACCTTGAATATGCCAATCAAATTGAAATGACTAACGACGGTAAAACCGTCTACTTTGTTCGAAATCGGATGGACATTAAATCAGATAGTAAAGTTAGTAATATTTGGTCTGTCGACAGTAGTTCAAAGCAATTACAACCGCTTACATCGGGTGTACATATGGATTACTCCCCTGTCTTGTCGCCAGACCAATCACGTTTAGCGTTTATTTCAACTCGTGATGGCAGTAGCCAAATTTATGTAAAATGGCTAAAAACAGGCGCTGTTGCAAAAATTAGTAATCTTACTCAAAGCCCTGCAAGTTTGCAGTGGTCACCTAATGGTCGGCAATTACTGTTTAGCCAATTTGTACCGAGTAAAGTTAGTTCTCCTATTAACTTACCAGGCAAGCCTGAAGGTGCCAGCTGGGCAGAGCCTGCTAAATTTATTGATGACGTATATTATCGTGCCGATGGCGGCGGTTATACCAAGCCTGGTTTTCGTCATTTGTTTACTATTGAAGCCAATGGCGGTAATGCCCGTCAGTTAACCTCTGGCGACTTTGATCATGGCGGGCCAGTTAGCTTTTCTGAAGATGGTAACAGCATTTATTTTTCGGCTAATCGCCATGCTGACTTTAAACTCAAACCAACAAATTCTGAAATATATCAGCTGACATTAAATGATCTACAAATAACAGCGCTTACCGACCGAGAAGGTCCTGATCAACAACCGCAAATATCACCAGATGGGCGTTATCTTGCCTATACCGGTTATGATGATAAACGTACCAATTATGAAAATACCCAGCTATATATTCGCGATTTAAAATCGGGTGATACCACAAGTTTAACCGCTGATTTTGACCGCAGTGTCGAGCAAATTAAATGGGCTGATAATTCTAGAGGGCTTTATTTTAGTTACGCCAGTGAAGGCCAAACCGCACTCGCTTATCAACCA
This sequence comes from Pseudoalteromonas sp. SG43-6, assembly GCF_014164365.1. Lineage (NCBI taxonomy): Bacteria > Pseudomonadati > Pseudomonadota > Gammaproteobacteria > Alteromonadales > Pseudoalteromonadaceae > Pseudoalteromonas > Pseudoalteromonas sp. SG43-6. The sequence goes on along the minus strand of NZ_JACJEZ010000011.1, from coordinate 86,369 downwards.
CGTAGCGGCAAACGAAAAGTGATCACACAAAAAATAGGGAGTGTTTCATTCGGTCGCCCTTATTCTGGTGGTGACTTTGATATAAGCGACGATGGTGATGTGGCAATCACGCTTGCTGATACCCAACGTCCTGCTGATATAGCAATAGTTAAAAATGGTAAAACACAACGTTTAACAAAATTAAATGACGACGCGCTTGGTAATAAACAGCTGGCAAAAGTAGAAGAAATTTGGCTCAAATCAAGTTATGACGACTTACCAATTCAAGGTTGGGTCGCCTACCCTCCTGGGTTTGATAGTAGTAAAAAATATCCCCTTATTTTAGAAATACACGGCGGCCCTGTCGCTAACTACGGTCCACACTTTAGCGCTGAAATACAATTATTTGCCGCTAAAGGTAATGTGGTTTTATATATGAACCCGCGTGGTAGTGATTCATATGGGAAGCAGTTCGCGCAAACTATTCATCACAATTATCCTAGTAACGATTTTGATGACTTAATGACTGGCGTTGATGCGCTTATTGGCAAAGGTTTTATTGATCAGTCAAAACTGTTTGTAACCGGTGGCTCAGGTGGCGGTGTACTTACGGCGTGGATTGTTGGCCATACCGACAGATTTGCCGCCGCTGTTGTTGCCAAGCCGGTGATCAATTGGATCAGCTTTGTACTAACTGCTGACTTCTACCCATTCTTTGCCGATTACTGGTTCCCAGGTAAGCCATGGGATCATATTGAGCATTATATGAAACGCTCGCCAATTAGCTATGTTGGTAATGTTAAAACACCAACCATGCTACTCACTGGTGAAGCGGATTACCGCACTCCTATTTCTGAGACCGAGCAATTCTATCAAGCATTAAAGCTACAAGGAGTTGATACAGCAATGGTACGTATTCCTGATGCATCACATGGCATAACAAAACGGCCGTCAAACTTGATGGCTAAAGTCGCTTATATTCAATGGTGGTTTGATAAGCATAGTAAATAGAAATTAGTTAGCGGCGAGAGTAAAGTTAACAAGTTGCAAGTGTGAAGCTAGAAACCGTAGCTTGGTCCTTAACAACTTTTACTCTCGCTAATTTGTCACTAGTCAAATCCCCTGTAAACCCCCTTTACAAAAAGTGAGTGCTCATTCACATATTCTAAAGTTTACACAAATATCGGACTTTGTAAAAAATCGAGTTAGTAAAATTTCGGTTTATGACATTTTTTGGTCATTGAGTTAGTAAAAAATCGGTTTGAGTCACTGTTTATGGCGTTTAAGTTGGTAAAAAAGTGGTTTGTAGTCGGTTAGAGTTGGTAAAAAATCGGTTTATATTTTCTGATTAATGGCTAATAACGGCCATTTTTATCAAAATCCCCCCTTTCCAAAGAGCTAAAAGCTGATTAAATCGCTAAATTGATAAGAAATACCGCAAAAAAATTTACTTGATAAAAATCTGATCCAAAAATTGAAAGTAAATCTGATGCTAGTTAAATACTGATCCAAGCCTTAGTTAAAATCTGATCTGAGCGGTAAAGTTAGCAGGTGTAAAGCTGTATATCCTGTGTAATTGCTAGCATCAAAAAAAGGGCCTTGCGGCCCTTTGTAACATTGTTGAGTTGGACTGTTATGTTAGAACTGGTTCATAGTGTTTGCTTCACCGCCAGCTTTAAGCGCATTTTCACCTGAGAAGTACTCTTTATGGGTATCTCCCATGTTAGAACCTGCTAAGTCTTGATGCTTAACGGATGCTTGTTCGCGGCGAATTTCTTGACGCTGCACATCACGTACATAAGCCAGCATACCTAAGTCACCAAAGTAGCCTTCTGACAGAATATCAGTGCTCAATGCAGCCGTGTGATAGGTCGGTAGCGTAATTAAGTGGTGGAAAATACCAGCTTCGCGCGCGCCATCGCGTTGGAAGTTTTGTACTAACTCATCTGCTGCGACTGCAAGTTCAGTTGCATCCATCTCTGGTGCCATTAGTGCCTTATTATCATCAATACTTGGATAAGCAGATAGATCTTTACCTTCGTCTAACCACTGTTGATAAACTTGCTCGCGGAATTTCAATGTCCAGTTGAAAGAAGGTGAATTGTTATAAACCAGTTTAGCGTCAGGAACTTGCTCTTTAACCCGATTAACCAGTTCAGCAATTTGTTTTACATGTGGTTTTTCAGTTTCAATCCACAGTAAATCAGCACCCGATTGCAAGCTGGTAATACAATCTAGTACAACACGGTCTTTTTCTGTGCCTTCGCGGAATTGGTATAAACCATTATCAAGGCGAGTCGGCTTGCATAGTTGGCCGTTCAGCTTCATTGCCGTATCACCTTCATTTAAATCTTCAACACCGTCAATTGGTGTGGTTTCTAAAAACGCATTGTACTGACTAGCAAGGTCGCCAGGTGTTTGTGATACCGGCACTTTTTGGGTCAAGCTGGCACCAAGTGAGTCAGTACGTGCGACAATAATACCGTTATCAATACCCAGTTCTAAAAAGGCATAACGCACGGCGTTAATTTTTGCTAAAAAGTCTTCGTGTGGCACAGTTACTTTACCTGCTTGGTGACCACATTGCTTCGCGTCTGAAACTTGGTTTTCGATTTGGATAGCACATGCCCCCGCTTCAATCATTTTTTTAGCGAGTAAGTAGGTTGCTTCTTCATTACCAAAACCAGCATCAATATCTGCGATGATCGGTACCACATGACTTTCAAAGTTATCTATTTTATCAAGTACCGCTTGTACATCACCACCAGTTGCTTTGGCGTTATCTAAGTCTTTAAATAAATGGTCAAGTTCACGAGCATCGGCTTGTTTTAGGAAAGTATAAATTTCTTCAATCAACGCCGGTACTGAGGTTTTTTCGTGCATACTTTGATCCGGCAGTGGGCCGAACTCAGAGCGCAGCGCAGCAACCATCCAACCGCTTAGGTATACGTAGCTACGCTTAGTGGTTTTTTGGTGACGTTTAATCGCCATCATCATTTGTTGGGCAGTAAAACCATGCCAGCAACCAAGCGATTGTGTGTATTGGCTGGTATCAGCATCATATGCAGCCATGTCTTCACGCATTATGTCAGCTGTAAACTGGGCGATGTCTAATCCCGTACGAAAACGATTTTGCAAACGCATACGACTTGCGTATTCAGGATTAATTGCTTGCCATGTTTTACCTTGTGCTTGACAAAGTGTAGCTAAAGTATCGGTTTCACGTTGATAAGTAGTCATAATAAAAAATCCTCTGAACGGGTTAAAACTAAATTTTATTTATATGGTTGTGTGAGAGGCTAAGAGTTAATGCTCTGTAGCGCTTAAATCAACATTAGGCCGATTTATTGGATTTAGTAAATTTATAGTTGTTATGCTGGCTATATATTTAGTGAATGGCTAAAAGAACACCTATTGCGTATTTTTAGGTTATGGTTAACAAAAGATTGCTCACATGCAGTCAATTGCACCGCGACCGTTTAAAAGGATATCGATTATGACACTCTCTCACAGCCAATTTGGATTAACCGTAGATAACCAATTAGCCGATTTTGTTAACCAGCAACTGCTACCCGGTACAGGTATTAGCGAAAAACACTTTTGGCAAGGATTTGCTGAAATTATTGATGATCTTAGTCCGCTTAACCGTGCATTATTAGTCAAGCGTGAAGACCTACAACACCAAATTGATAGCTATCACCTAGCAAATAAACACTGGGATGCAGCGCAATACCAACAGTTTTTAACTGACATTGGTTATTTAGTCCCTGAGCCCGATAATTTTTGCATTGAGACAGAAAATGTTGAGCCTGAAATAGCCCGCACAGCTGGCCCTCAGCTGGTTGTGCCAGTAAGTAATGCACGCTTTGCACTTAATGCCGCTAACGCACGCTGGGGGTCGTTATACGATGCCTTATACGGCACTGATGTACTTAGCGAAGAAGATGGCGCTGAAAAAGGCAGCAACTATAATCCTGTTCGCGGTTTTAAAGTAATGGCCTACGCAAGGCAGTTTTTAGATAAAGCGTTACCACTTGAAAATGGCTCACATATTGAAAGTACTAATTATTCGGTAGTTAATGGGCAGCTCATCATCACCTTACGTGATAGCTCACAAACAGGCTTAAAACAACCAGCGCAACTTGTTGGTTTTCAAGGTGAAGCACAAAACCCCAGGGCAATTTTATTACTCAGTCATGGCCTCCATATAGAGCTACAAATAGATCATAATCATAGCATTGGTGCCGCCGACAAAGCGGGCTTAAAAGACGTCCTCCTCGAAGCTGCACTTACCACCATTATGGATTGTGAAGACTCCGTTGCCGCCGTTGACGGCGAAGATAAAGTGCAAGTTTATCAAAATTGGTTAGGCTTAATGAAAGGCACTCTCGCTGAGTCATTCACAAAAGATGGCAAAACGATTGAGCGTACACTCGCTAAAGACCGCAGTTATTCAGGTATTGATGGCAAACCGCTAAGTCTAAAAGGGCGTAGTATGATGTTTGTGCGTAATGTTGGCCATTTAATGACAAACCCTGCGATTCAAGATAGCCAAGGCCGCGACGTATTTGAAGGTATCATGGATGCAATGATCACGGTCACTGCCGCACTGCATGACTTAAATGGCAATAGCCCGGTAAAAAATTCAACTGCAGCCAGTATCAATATCGTCAAACCGAAAATGCATGGTCCTGAAGAAGTTGCTTTTACCAATACATTATTTAGTCGTATTGAACAGCTTTTACAGTTACCCAAAAACACCATCAAAATGGGCATTATGGATGAAGAGCGCCGTACATCGGTGAACTTAAAAGCCTGTATTAATGCTGCTAAACAACGTGTGGTATTTATCAATACTGGCTTTTTAGACCGTACAGGTGATGAAATTCATACCTCAATGCAAGCAGGTGTAGTATTACCAAAAGCAGCCATGAAACAACAACCTTGGATCAATGCTTATGAAGACAGAAATGTCGATATCGGTTTGCAAACCGGGTTAAGTGGTCGCGCACAAATAGGCAAAGGTATGTGGCCAATGCCCGATAAAATGGCGTTGATGATGGAGCAAAAAATTGCCCATCCGCAAGCAGGCGCTAATACTGCCTGGGTGCCCTCCCCTACTGCAGCCACCTTACATGCTATGCACTATCATGACGTTGATGTGTTTGCCTGTCAAAAAGCGATTGCCCAGCGTCAACAAGCTAGTTTAACAGAACTATTAACTCCGCCTTTGATGGTTGATCCTAATAGTTTGAGCAAAGAAGATATTCAGGCAGAGCTGGATAACAATGCTCAAGGTATTTTAGGTTATGTAGTACGTTGGATTGATCAAGGTGTAGGCTGTTCTAAAGTGCCTGACATTAACCATATAGGATTAATGGAAGATAGGGCTACACTGCGTATTTCAAGCCAACATATGGCTAACTGGTTGCAGCATGGGGTATGCACGCAGGCACAAATAGAAACTACCATGGCGAAAATGGCAAAAGTAGTGGATGGCCAAAATGAAGGGGATCCGACTTATGTTAATATGGCCGATTCAGTGCAAAGCTTAGCACAAAGTATTGCATATCAAGCGGCATTAGCCCTTGTATTAGAAGGAGTTAAACAACCCAGTGGTTATACTGAACCATTGTTGCATGCGTTTCGTATAAAATATAAAGCGCAACAATAACTCCCCTTCGAGTTTGTTAGTGTCATATTGCCAGCCCTCGGGCTGGTTTTTTTTGCTTAAATTATCCTTTAACCATAACTTTGCTGAATAATCAGCATTCAGAAAAATAAGCCATCAACAACAAAAAAGCACATTCCAGCAATGAAATGCGCTTTTGTATCTTCTCGAAACTAGTGTTACTACTAGCTAAATTTATAACTTCAGCCTAATTCACTACCGTGGCGTTATGATAAACGTTTTGTACGTCGTCACAATCTTCCAACATTGCAATAAATTTATCAAAATTAGCGATAACATCGGCATCAGTAATTTCTATATGCACTTGTGGCACGAAGGTGATTTCGTCAACTTCAAAAATAATACCTGCAAACGCCTCTTCTAATGCTGTTTTTGCTTTGTAATATTCGGTATGTGGAGCAAAAACCGATACTTTGCCATCTTCAACTTCTACATCGGTTACATCAACATCAGCCATCATTAAAGCTTCAAGTACCACTTCATCATCGTCACCACTAAAACCAAGTACAGCTAAATGATCAAACATATGTGCTACACAGCCTGGTGTACCTATTTTTGAGTCAGTTTTAGTAAACGGTAAGCGAACATCTTTAATAGTACGATTTGGGTTATCTGTTAAACAGTCAACAATCACCATACAGTTACCTGGGCCATAGCCTTCGTAACGGGCTGTTGCATAATCTTCACCAGCTCCGCCAGCAGCTTTCTCTATCGCTTTTTCGATGACATGTGCTGGTACTTGATCTCGCTTCGCGCGTTCGATTAAGCGTTTTAGCGACTGGTTTACTTCTGGATCAGGTTCACCATTTTTTGCTGCTACGTAAATTTCTTTACCGTACTTAGAATTAACTTTGGTTTTAGCATTGGCTGTTTTCGCCATGGAGCTTTTACGTACTTCAAATGCTCTGCCCATCTTATGCCTCTATTGGAAACTCGATATTGGCAACATTTTAACAATTTGCGCAGTATTGAGCTAGTGATTAAATGACTGCAAAATCACAATTATGACATTTCGCTTAACAGTACTTACGCTTATAAAAGTTAAACAACACGCTATTTAACATAACACTAAAATTCTACTTAAACTGAAGCATTTATAAGTCGAGATTGTCGTGTTTGCCCTAAATTATTTATTAACTTAGGCAATTCAGAAAAATGGTGCAGAATATAATCAGCTTGTTCTGCATATGCAGGAACATCACTCGGTGCATATAAACAAGCACGCATATTGGCATTATGTGCAGCCTGGATATCATAAAGATAATCACCAACATAAAGTATATGTTGCTGATCTATTCCCCATAACGTTGCAATTGCATTCAAAGCACTCGGATCTGGCTTAGGGGGGGCATCACTACGCGTGAGTACAGTTTGAATTGGCAACGGATTATTTTTTAATTTCAGCGCAGTAGCGCGGTCGTAATTACGTGTCACGATTGCCATTGGTATTGCTTGCTCTTTTAAACGCGCGATAGCTTGCGCTACACCAGGTAACAACGTTGCATGTTGAGCATCAATAAGCTCATGCTGATGGACAATATTCATTGCTTCCTCACGCATGTAAGGAGACGGAAGGCCATCAATAAAACTAAGTAGATCATGCTCGTCAGGGCAACCGACTTGAGCTTTGATAAGAGTAAAATCAAGTTCAGATGATACTAAGGTGCCATCTAAATCAAAAATAACCCCAGCTACTGTACTTTGATACGTATTCATACCACTCCTTGTATATGATTTGATTTTCATCCAAATTACTTACTTTAAGATAGTTTACGCAATTAGATATGAAAAGGAACATATTCGTATTTAATATAAAAATTAATAAAAAACGCGCACAAAACTACTGTGCGCGTCGGTTGGGGGACTTTTAAATTTGCCTACTTTGTTTGCTCTACCGCTGTATTAGCTGGTTCAAAGCGCGCTTCTAGCCAAGTGTCATCTTGGGTAAAGTGCAGTGTTTTCACTTTGCCTTTACCTTCAACATTAACCATATTCACTTGCGCAGGCCATAAATCGCGCAGCGCGCCGTGACTCATACGGATACCTTTAATATCCTTTGGGATCGGTGCTTCTTGATAAACCCAAAAAAACTTACCATCAACTTGCGCACCCACTTCCTTCAGCACTAGCGGCTCACCATCGAGTGTTTGTAAAGCAACATGTGATTCGATGTAATCTACAAAGCGTTGTTGATCTTCTTTATTACTAATAATATCTGCACCACCGGCAAATAAATGCTCCACAGCATGCTCGGTATCATGTAAATAAAAACGATGCATTAGCTCAATATTACTAGTACGTTTATTAAATAAAACTGTAGTTACTGATGCTTTAAGTTGATGCGCCATCGCTGGCATAGCAACTATAAAAGCAAGAATAATAAGCATAAAACGCATTATTCTTGCTCCTTATCGCTGTCTTTTTCGTCACCTGTTTTTAGCTCAGTTTTAATATCGTGCATGATATCGCGGCTGACTTTGGCTTTACTTTGCTCTTTTTTATACACTTCAATACGTGAAGGGATAATACGACGAGGGTAGTTATTATTTTCAACATCTACGTCTGCAGTTTCCCAACGAGGATCAACCGTTACTGATACCAAAGGCTTGTTCTTATCAGTAATAATAAGTTTTTGCACATGTTTGTGGTTGCGACGCCAGATTTCGGCAGGGATCATACGATCTTCTTTAGTACCATCTTCATAGCTAAGCTCAAGTAAAATTGGCATTACTAGGCCGCCTAAATTCGAAAATTCAAGCACGTAATAGTTTTTATCTTCTGCAACTGCGCGATCGAGTACTTTACGCTCCCATGGCTCTAAGCCTTTTAAGAATTTATTATACGAGTTGCGCTCTTTGTTAGTAACAGTGAAGCGGTCGTTTTCATCGTAGAAATCAGTTACGTCGGAGTTTTCTTCAACCCATAGCTTTTTAGCTTCAGCCTTATTGCGTTCCACAAATAGTGGCATAGGTTTAGCCGCTTCAATATCACGTAGGCGATTAAAATCTATATCAGGATTTTTAGTATCTAAACGTAATTGATAGACTTTATCGAGCGAGATATCAACATGATCAGTGCTATAGAACCAGCCACGCCAGAACCAATCTAAATCAACACCTGATGCTTCTTCCATAGTACGGAAAAAATCAGCAGGGGTAGGGCGCTTGTACTTCCAACGCTGGGCGTACTCTTTAAACGCAAAATCAAACAGCTCACGACCTAAAATCACTTCACGCAAAATATTCAGTGCGGCCGCAGGTTTGGTATAAGCATTAGGCCCTAAACGCAGTACGCTGTCTGACTGAGTCATTACCGGCACTTGATTTTCAGACTTCATGTAGGCAACAACGTCACGTGGTTCAACCCCCCATGGAATAGTTGGATCCCATTCACGCCCAGCAACACCATCTAAAAAGCTGTTTAAACCTTCATCCATCCAAGTCCATTGGCGCTCATCAGAGTTCACCACCATAGGAAAATAAATATGACCAACCTCGTGGATCACCACGCCAATTAAAAAGCGCTTTTCAGCTTGTGAATAAGTACGCGAACCGTCATCCTGTAACTCAGTTCGAGGGCCATTAAATGTGATCATTGGATATTCCATACCGCCTACTGGACCATTGACTGACTGCGCAACAGGGTATGGATAATCAAATGAAAAGCGTGAATAAACTTCCATTGTATGTACGATTGCTTCGGTCGAATACTTCTTCCATAGATCGCCACCTTCTTTGGGGAAAAATGACATAGCCATCACTAATGGCTGATCATTACCGCCTTGTTGATAACCTTTTGCATCCCACATAAATTTACGCGACGACGCCCATGCAAAGTCACGCACATTTTCAGCTTTAAAGTGCCATGTTTTGGTCTTGTCTGTGCCTTCTTTTTCATTTTCTAAGGCTTCATCTTCAGTAACGATAAATACTGGGCGCTTTGTATTTTTGGCTTGTTCTAAACGGTTTCGCTGAGTACGGGTCAGCACGCTACTAGCATTATCAAGCTTACCCGTTGCAGAGACGATATGATCGGCAGGAACAGTGATCTCAACATCATAATCACCAAATTCTAGCGTAAACTCTCCACTGCCTAAAAAGGCTTTATTAGTCCATGCTTCGTAATCTGTATAAGCAGCTAAACGCGGAAACCATTGAGCAAGTAAGAATATGTCGTTGCCATCTTTTTCAAAATGCTCGTAACCAGAGCGAGCGCCAACGGCATCTTCTTCGACGATGTTAAAAGCAAAGTCCATGCTGAATTCAGTGTCTTTGCCTGGTTTCAGTGGTTCATTTAAGTCAATACGCATTAGTGTATCAACAACTGTGACTTTTAATTCTTTACCGTTATCATCTTTAACATTAGCAATTGTAAAGCCAAGTTCATTGTCACTCATAAATTGTTGACGACGTAACTGACTTAAACTTAATTTAGTTGCTTTTGGTTGTGGATCTCCCTGTAGGGCAGAGCCGTTAAATGTAGCAGTACGTTCTGCAATAGAGTCGCTTTTAAAAATATTTTGATCGAGTTGCAACCATAAATACTTGAGTGTGTGCGGTGAATTATTTTTATACTCTATGGTTTGACTTGCTGTTAAGCGACGTGCATTTTCATCAAGCTTTACATCGATGTCGTAATTAACATGCTGCTGCCAATATTTTTCACCAGGCTCACCTGCTGCACTACGATAAACATTCGGTGTAGGCAGCACTTCATCAAGTTGGCGAAACTTATCAACATAACTGCCTTTTGTTTGCTCAACTGCAGAAGCCATAACAGTACTTGAGAGAGCTAACGGTAGAAATATAGCCCCTAAAGTTACAACTGCTTTTTTCATAATTAATCCTGTTAATTTTTCGTAAGCATACTTTGTCAAAATAGTGAGATATATTCAATGAAATAGCGATAAACCGCCGCATTTATAGGGTAAAAAATAACTTATTCTTAAATACTGATGATTAACAACAAGGCAATTATTGTAAAGGGGGTTTACAGCAACTTTTGTACGAAATTCAGGCTTAATTAATGCAAGTCAATTACAGTTAGCTTTACAGTTTGTAAACACGTTAACCTAAACGATGAGTAGTAAACCCTCTTACCATAGTATTGAATAAGTTAGCTGACAGCTTGCAGGGGTAACCGATGAAATTTTACATTGTAAAAAAAGATAATAGTGTTGCGGCAATTCCAGCTCAGACTGAGCAACTAAATGAATATCAAAAGCGGGGCTTTGAGTTTGTTGAAGTCGTTGCGGCTTGCGATAAAAACGACGCACTCGCTCGCTTTCCAAAACATAGTAAAAAACGTAAAAAGTGGCTTGTTTTATGCAGTAGTTTGGTGGTTATAAGCATAACTTTTAGCTTAATTTCGGCTATTTTTGTATTAATGGCTAAATAATGAATTCTTTAGTTGACCTTTATAGTCATTTGTATTTAAAATCGCCCACTTTTTTGATTTGAGGGGGTTAAAAGCATCGCTTTTCTCCTCAAAAGTGTTTCAACATACTAGTAAAATGCGGTGGGCATATGGATTTTTATATCCTAAAAAAACAACAAGAAGTAATTGCAATTCCAGCAGATGAACAAAGTTGTAAACAGTATTTAGATTCAGGTTATTTTTATATTGATAAAGTAGCTGCCTGTAACGAAACGAATGCGTTAAAAGTACTGCAGGCCAAACAAACCAAAGCACTCAAAGTACCATTAGTGCTGGCATTGTTAGCTTTACCCATGGTGATCTTTGCTTGGTATAACCTAACAAGTTAAAGATTAAGCTTGTGCCCTTGCATCTTAATTTAGCTTGGGTATATTGACGCTCTTAACTGTTTTTTAAGAGCGTGACATGAAAGTCTTACATACCTCAGATTGGCATTTAGGCCAACAATTTTACGAACACAATCGCTGCCAAGAGCATCAGGTGTTTTTCAGTTGGCTGATAGACACGCTCGTCACACAACAAATAGATCTGCTGTTAGTCGCTGGTGATATTTATCACACAGCTACCCCACCTGCTAGCAGTGAAAATCAACTCTACCAATTTATAAAAGATGCCAAAAAACACTGCCCTGCATTACAAATAGTGCTTATTGCCGGTAATCATGATTCTGCAAATCGCATAATGGCCGCCCAGCCGCTGCTTGCTCAGTTTGATACTCAGGTCGTAGGCCGTTTTGATCCGAATAGTCCAGCAGATGTGGTACTGCGTTTAAATAGCAACCCTGTAACAGCTCATATCGTTGCAATGCCATTTTTACGTGCCAGTGATGTTAGTTCACTTAGTCACACTGAAAACGGTCACGATTACGCTCAAGGCATAGCTAAGGCGTACCAGCTAAGTATTGAGCATGCGCTCATTGATAAGCCTGCAACAACGCCGCTAATAGTGATGGGGCACTTACATGCCAAGGGCGGCGATATCTCTAGTGATTCTGAGCGAAATTTGATAATTGGCGGAGAAGAATCAGTCACAGCAAACGTGTTTAGCAATCATGCTGATTACGTTGCCCTGGGCCACTTGCATAAAGCGCAAATAGTCGCAAAGTCCGAGACAATCCGCTATAGCGGTACACCAATGCCGATGTCGTTTTCAGAGCGCAACTATAAACACCAAGTATGTGTTGCTGAGTTTACAACCACCACTGATGATACGATTGCAGTGACTGTAAACCCCCTTTACATTCCTCGCCCAACAGAAGTGATTTTATTACCTGAAGGAGAGTGCGTACCTCTTGAACAATTATGCCAACAACTATCGAGCCTAGACCTAAGCCAATATAGCCAAGCTCCGTATGTAAGAGTAAAGCTTAGTGCAGGTGATACCGATACAACTTTTCGAGAGCAAATTGAAAAAGCACTAGAGAACAAAGAAGTACGCTTTTGTGGCATAGAACGCGTTCGTCAGCAAAATAAAGAGCAGCGTTTAACTGTCTTTGAAGATTTAAGCCAAGTCGAGATGCTCAACCCGCAAATGTTATTAGAGCAAGCGTTTGCCAATAACAAAGACATGGCGGGGCAAGCTGTCCCGGATGAGCTAAAAACCCTTTTAAACGATGTAATAAGCGAACTTGCGGAGCAAGAACAACTATGAAAATAACCGCAGTACGCATCCATAACTTAGCCTCAATTGTTGACGCCGAAATCGACTTTACCAAAGCACCGTTAAGGGATGCTGGTTTATTTGCCATAACGGGCGACACCGGTGCAGGAAAAAGCACTTTTTTAGATGCGATTTGCTTAGCCCTTTATACCAAAACAGCTCGATTAAGAGGTGATAAAGGTAACTTAATAGATTTTAATGGCGACAGTATAAAGTTAAATGACCCACGTAACTTATTACGTAAGGGTAAATGGGAAGGTTTTGCCGAGGTCGATTTTTTAGGCCAAGATAAACAGCTCTATCGCGCGCGCTATACCATTCAAAGAACTCATAAAAAAATAACCGGCAAGTTAAAAGTAGCTGAGCACAGCCTCTATACTTTGCCAGACGAAACGCTAATAGCTGATAAAAGCAACACCATAAAAGAAGTCGAAAGTAAAATAGGGCTCAACTTTGAACAATTCTCGCGGGCGGTATTATTAGCGCAACATGAGTTTGCGGCATTTTTAAAGGCCACGGGTGATGAACGAGCCCAGCTTTTAGAATGCTTAACTGGCACAGATAAATTTAGCTTGATTGGTAAACGTATTTTTGAGCGCCATAAAGAACAGCTAAATAAACTCGAATTGCTCAAAGCCAGTTTAGCCAGTTATACCTTACTCACCGACGAAGAACTTGCCGCGAAAACTCAACTACTTGATGATTTAAAACAGCAAATTGAAGATACTACAAAAACCTTAGCTGGCATCGAGCAGGGTATAAACTGGTATAAGCAAGCCAATAGCTTAGAGCAAGCACTGAATCTAGCACAACAAAATCAACAACAAGCCAGTACAGCGCTTAAAGCCATTGCAACACAAAGTGAACAGGCTAAACAAGCGCAAAGTGCACTGGAAATTAAAGACAATCGCAATCGTTTTAAAAGCTTAACGGCGCAAAATAATGAACTAAATACCAAGGTAAATGATTTAAAGAGTATCGATCACGCGGCACTCATTACTGATCTTGCCAGCGCACTTGAAAAGCACAACGAGAGCTTGCAAACGGCGAAACAACAGCAAAAAAGCGCAGAACCAATCATTGCTAAAGCGCGTGAGCTCGACAATCAACTTGCGATGCAAACACAAACAATAACCAGCATTACAAGGCAAAATGAAAAAGAGCAAAAACAACTTACTCATTTACAGCAGCAATTTAAACAAAGCCAAGCAAGCCATCAACAAGCAAAAAAACATTCCGAGCAACATCAGCAATGGCTAACCCAGCATAGTCAACTTAAGCAGCTAGCGAGTGATTGGAATTACTATCAGCATAGCTTTAATCAGTTTTTGCACGCTAAGCAGCAATTTGCAACAACGACTGAGCAAAGTACACAGTTAGCAGCTGAGCTTATACGGCAAAACGAGCAGCTGGAAACACAAACTAAAAAACTGACGCTAAGCGAACAAACACTTTTAAGCGAACAACAAAAGCTTAATCAACTCAACAAGCAACACGGCCAATTTAATATTGAGCAATGTGATGCCAAACTTAAAAGTATCGATTACTTAAAAGAGCAACGCGAGCGTTACAAACAGTTTAATCAAGAGCTAAAGCAAAGCACGCAACAACAAAGTGTTATTGCAAGCAAACTAAGTCAGGGCGAGCAAACAAAAACAACGCTAACCCAGAACCTTGTAACACGAGAACAAACGCTTAAACACAGTGAATACGCACTAAATCAAGCTCGCTTGCGTGCCAGCGAAAGTATCGAACATTTACGTGCTCAACTTACGCCAAATGAACCTTGTGTGGTATGTGGGGCAACCGAACACCCATTCGCAGATCAGCAATTAACTAACTTAATCGCTGCTTTTGAAAATGACTATAAAAATGCAAAACAGCACTACGAGAATGCCCTAGCAGAGCTTCACTCGCATCAAACTCAGCATGCTGTGCTCGTTGCTGAACACACACAACACAGCCAAGCGGTACAGACTGCACAGACTAAACAGCTTGAAATAAAACATACCATGCAAGCAGCCCGCACTGAACTTAATGACTTAACCTCAGAGCAATTAGAGGCCAGTTACATTGCGCTCAATGAACAAAAAACACAGTATTATGCAACACAAAAACAACAGCGCAACTTGCAAGAGCAGGTAAACCAACTGCAAAGTATCTTTAAAAATGAGCAGCAAGCTCAACAACAGTTACATACACGCCACCTTGAACTAAGCAATCAACAAAGCCAGCTCAATAGCAAGCTAAGTGAGCTAAGCACACAAATTAATGAGCTAACCGCGACCCTTGGTTCACAATTTCAAGAGGCTCAATTTTGGCAACAACTGCAAAATAATACACTTGATTTAACTGAGTTAAACCAGCAAGTTGAGCAATATCAGCACAACCAAGAGCAACTTGAGCAAGCGCAAAAAAAACTCGATAGCGCTGACCAACAGATGCAGCAGTTTACACCGCTGATCAGTGATGCGGAGCTGATCTTAAAAAACCTAAATGATGATTTAGCCAAAGCACAGCAACAACATAGCAGCTCGCAAAGTGAGCGCTTAGCGCTATTTAATAGTGAACACATTAGTGCTGACGACTACCAAACGAAGCTAGCTGCTCAACAAGAGCAATGCCAAGCACAGCTTCAGCGCAGCCAAAAAGCGCACGATAACGCGATAAAACAACGCGACGAGCACGCGATAACGCTGCAAGGCCTCGAGCAACGGCTACTTGAAAATACGCAAGAACAAGCCGACCTCGATACTCGCTATAATCAATGGTTTGCTGAATTTAAAAGCCGCTACAGCGATGCAAGCCACGAACAGGTCACAATTTTACTAACACTAAGTAGCGATGAAATTAAAACGCATTTAAAGCAACATGAACAATTAGCGCAAGCTTTAATAGATGAAAATGCCGCGTTAAAGCAGCACAAACACGCTTACTTACAGCATCAAAACAGCGATAAACCTAAGCAAAGCCATGCTGAGCTTATTCAACAGTTAGCCAATTTAAACGATCAGCAAGCTGCGCAGCACAAAGCACAGCTTGCAACCAATACTGTACTTGAACAGCACAATCAAAACCGTCAGGCGCTGCAAGGCAAACAAACTGACTTGGCAACCTTGCAAAAACACGTCGAGCAATGGCATGTACTTAATAAAGTGTTGGGTGATGCAACGGGTAAAACCATGCGTAACTTAGCACAAACGCAAACGCTAAAAATATTATTACACTATGCAAACAGCCACTTACGAACGTTAAACAAACGCTATGAACTTACAGCTATTGAGCAAACCTTGGATATCGCCATTGTTGATAAGGACATGGCCGATGAGCAACGTTCAGTTAATACCTTATCTGGCGGCGAGTCGTTTTTAGTCTCGTTGGCACTTGCGCTGGGCCTTGCATCTTTGTCATCCAATAAAGTAAGTATTAACTCTTTGTTTATTGACGAAGGCTTTGGTACGTTAGACAGTGAAACATTAAGCATTGCCATGGATGCACTTGATTCATTACAAGCGCAGGGGCGCAAAGTGGGCGTGATCTCCCATGTATCTCAAATGACAGAACGGGTTGCTACCCAAGTTCATGTCGCCAAGAAACCTGGTGGCTATTCGACTGTTACAATTATTTAAGGAATAGTAATGCCAACATTTACACAAGACGAAGCAACGCAGTATGATTCTCGCATTCCTCGTTTAGTACCGGGGTATGAATTACTGCACAACAGTACCGCAGCGCAACTACAAGCAACGCTCGGCGATGAAGCACATATTTTGGTAATAGGCGCCGGTACCGGTAAAGAAGTCGCCCTCCTTGCTGCCTTGCAGCCTAAATGGCATTTTACTGCACAAGATACCTCACAAGACATGCTCGATATCGCAAAGCAACGATTTGTTGAGCTTGGGATCAGTGAGCGGGTTACTTTACACTTAGGCTCGCCATCCGAACTTAAACAACAAGCGGATGCCGCATTATGCTTATTAGTGATGCACTTTGTGGCAGATAACGGCGATAAAAAAGCCATGTTGCAAGCAATTAGCACACAGCTAAAAGCACATGGGCAATTATATTTAGCCGATTTAATGCGTCCAGAAACACTTTTTGAGCGTGATGCCCAATTGATACTCAGCAAACAATTAGGCTTAACTGAAACAGGGGTAGAGCGCATGCAGCATAATTTTGAGCATGAGTTTTTCCCACTTGATAGAATTCGTCTTGCCGACTTACTCGATGAAACAGGCTTCAATAGTGGCAAGTTGTATTTTAAAACACTTGGTTTTAGTGGTTATGTGGCACAAAAACGCTAAACGTAAACTAATAATTTACCTTTCACAATGCTCTATTACTTCCTAGACATGCATTAAAGCATTTTTAAAACCGTTTACCCAACGCTGGTTAACGGTTTTAATATTGACACTTTATTTTTCAATATCTTACCCTAACCAAATAGATTCGTATTAGGTCTAATAAAACCACCATTACTTGGGATTGTGTATCATCCCACTAACAACAATGTACTGACACACTTAGAATCAATAATAATTTTTTCATGTGCTTTCAAGCCAAATATAAGCTTTTAACGGTTACCGTCTTATTTTTTTGTACCTATAAAGTTTGCAATAACAAAAAATAATGGTAGGCTGTAAGTTCATCTTTTACAGGACGTAACTAATGAAAAAATGGATTTTTATATTAATCTCCCTCAGTTTCAGCCCGCTATGTACTGCATCCGCTGTTTACTCCCCTTTGACACAACCGCAATTAGAACAACCTGACACAACACTATTAACTCGACTAGCTGATTTTTGTAATCGCAGAGAAAACATCACAACATCAACCGATAAAGACAGCTTCGCGAATATAATTGAATCACCAATAACAGCTGGTTTTTATCTACACTCATATAACAACACGGCAAAACAGACTGCATGGCGCAATTTTTATGAGTTGCCAGCGCGCTGTAAAACTAAAGAAAACGCCTCCATTAATGCACTTTGGTGTACGGAGCATCAGCGAAAAAAACGCCAACAGTTTGAATTACAATGGCAAACAGCGGGCAACTTACAACGTGCCGAAGTACAACCTAATGATCATGTCTATGAAATCATCCTACCCAGAAAAGGCATGCAATCGATTAGTTTAGCTACTCAAAACGTAAAGTCACTCCCCCAAACAAGCTTATTACAACATGCTTCTTCATTAATGGGGATTGTCTGTATTTGTTTGTTTATTACCGTTGTGATTTTATTTTTTAGTTGGCGACATGCTAAAAGGGTGAAGCGGTTCGTAATCTTAACTCATACCAATAAAGTAATTTATAGCAGCAAGTAACAGCCCAGAGCAGGCTGCTACTAAACGAAATAGTCTGAGCTTTGGAGAATCAATCTTCAGCGACAATTAATAAATTAATCGTCGGTTTTTAACTGTTTTGCACGCTCTTGTGCTGCAATTAATTTGGCTGATTTTGGCACTGTTTTTTTCGGGACAATCGTCGGCTTTTCTTTTGAATTTGGATCCCAAGTAGGGTCGAGTGATAAATTAGCAAATGGGTTAGCTTTACTCTGATTTGGATCTGCTACAAATGCGCCAGATATATCATCTCTTTCATCGTGCTCTGATGCACTATGCTGCTCTGCTGCTAATTCATCGTTTAATGCCGCAAGCGCCTGTGCTATTTCATCATCACTGTCAGTTACCGTTAAAGTATCAGCTTGTGGTTGAACATCCACGGTCGTTGATAGCTTAACTTCCCTCATTTGCGAAAGGCCTGATGTGAGCACTTGGCCACTACTATTAACAGCATCCGAATGGACAATTTCATTTGCTACTTCATTCGTTGCGCAATGAATAACGTTTTCATCATCCATTTTAGGTAATTGCTCAGCTTCGCTATCGAGCTCTGTTGTGGTCGTTTGGTGTGGTTCTAAATTAGTATCAAGATCAGCTTTAACATTTATCGTCGCAGGCTTTATGACATTTTTAGGTTGTTGTGGTTTCTGACCTGGTAATGGCGCATCAGGATCAAACATACGCACTTCAGGCTCTTTAAAATCATGCTCATTTTTAAAAAGCCGCTGCGTTAGCTCAACTTTTACGTTCACATCGTCTGCACTTATCACTTCAGTTTGTGGAGTTGCAATGACTACTTGCTCTGCTATAACCGCTTTTTTTGGCGCAACAGTGGATTCGCTTGCTGCGGGCTCAGCCTTTGCGGGGGTTAATTTTGATACAGCGGCTTCTGTACTTGAAGCCTCATCAGTTGCAGGAATTAGCGATACAGTTTCAACTGCTGCTTTTTTGTTAGCGCGTAAGCGCAGCAGCAACATTGCAGCTAATAATAAAACTACTAACAACAATAAACTTGGCATTAATAACGAATCCGACTCAGTGCGCACTGGTTCTGGGGCTGTTACCTTTATCGTCGCAGGTTCGCTTATTATTACTGCTTCGGGTGTAGCGTCAACTTCATCATTGTTTTGCCCAAGCGGCTGTTCGACTGTGGTTTCTGCGCTGCTCTTTTGCTCAACTTCAATACTTTGGACATTCTCAACATTTTCAACAATTACAGACGCCTCCCTTTGAACTTCTGCTGGCTCATTTTTGGCTACTGACGAATTGCTGTCAAGGGGGTTTACAGTCGAGTTTTGCGTCTCTAATGTAGATTTTATTTTATTATCAACATGTGTTTTTGGTGCAATCACTACAGGTGCTGGTTGCGCTTGAGACGCTGCTGGAGGTGGGTTACTGCAGTTGTTTTTATAATCTTTTGCCGCATTTCGATAACTACGGCTACTTGTATTATCGCTGTATTGCTGCATTTGTTGTTTATACAAAATGCACATAGCTTCACTGTATTTAGCAAAGCTATTGAAACTAAAAGTAAATAAAATAAATAAGCAAAGTCGTAATACGTGAGCCATCATAAATCTATTAAACAAAATAACACAATAAACCCAGTTTAATAGTTGTGCGCAAATTTATCTAGCAGTGTGTTTTGCTAATCAATTACCATCAATGTACGGTATTCATCGTAAGCAAATTGATCTGTCATGCCGCTGATATAATCTTGAATAAATCGACAGCGATAATAAAACTCATAAGCGAGTACATGATCGGGTTCTGCTTGCATCGCTTCAATGGCTTGTAAATAGCTATTTAAATGCTTTTTCGAAAGCTTTTTGAGTAACCGTGTTTCAATTAAGAAACGACCATCCCCTTTGAGCACCCGTTTAAAGTCATCATGACTTAGCAGCAGTAATGGCTTATAACAATCAAGTAATCCATTGATAATTCGATAGCCTTGTAATTCAAGTTTACCGACTTCCTTATGTGAAAACACATATTCAAACGCCACTTGTTTCAAAGTGGTGGTTATAGCATGTAAATGACTGCGGTCTTCTAACAAGGCTTGATTAAAATCACCATGATAAACCGCTTCAATATTATCTATAAAACGTTTGGCCGCATAATTAACCAGAGGGTGGAGTAGAGTTACCCGTAAATAAATAAAAAACTCGCTATTAAAGTTATAAGGTTGCTGAGCGGCCTTATCGAGGGCATAGTTAACTGCTTTTTCAACCACGTGCTGATGCTCTACATCGTCAATGGTAAGATTAGTTAACACTTTTTGATAATGCTGTTTGAGTTTATCGCATAATAACTCAACAGTAATGATGCCCTTTTCTACGGCATCTTCAATATCAGCTAAGCAATATGAAATATCATCAGCCGCTTCCATTATATAACTGGCGGGATGGCGACATTGTGGTTCGATGAATAGCTCTTTTTGCAATCTTTCAACAAAGTTTTTTTCACTGTAGTAAAAGCCTACTTTTTTCATCAAATAATTTTTAGTTCGCGGTATATCTTCTTTCGCCATACTTGCCGGACGCGTGTATTTTAGAATACCAGCCGTTTGGCTATAGGTTAAATTAAGTGATAATAGTGAGTGTACAATACGGATACCTTGCGCATTACCTTCAAAGTTACAAATATCTTGTGCTAAATGTTTAAATATTAAGCCAATTCCCGTGTGTGGATCGGCGCAGCGCTGAGGGGTAAGCGTTGCTAAATTTGCGTTAAACCAGTGATTAATCGCAGCTTCACCAAAATGACCAAACGGTGGATTACCTATATCGTGCATCAAGCAGGCCATTTCAACCAGACTTTCTAGCGGCCTCTCTAATCCTGTTAGGCCATATTCAGCTTGTTGTTTGGCCGTTAAATTCGCAAAGATGCGTTGCACTATAAAACGCCCAACTTGTTGTACTTCGAGAGAGTGAGTTAACCGCGAGCGTACCGCAGCATTGCGCTCCAACGGAAACACTTGCGTTTTTTGTTGTAAGCGGCGAATTGCAGCACTATTGATGATACGGCCACGATCGCTTTCTAACGCCATCTGTAAATTAGGGGTTGAGCGCAGCTCACGCGCTGACGTTATTTTTTTGCTGAAATCGATCATAGACGCTCCTTTTATTGTCTACTTTTAATCTAACAGCTTGTTTACTAAATTAATATCCATGACTGCTGTTCGCACATAAATTTATCTATTAATAATTATCACGGTCATAAAATAGCGGTACACTGCATATTAAACATAAGCATATCGTAACGTATTTGTTTATCTTCTGATTACCAATAATGCCCAACAAAGGTAGTAATACAATGAAGCCTATTTTAAGTTTTCTGTTATTAGCATTGCTCATTTATAGCTCTTTTAGCCACGCTAAAGACGATAAAAACTCTGCAAGTAATACCGTAGTACTTGTTTCTCTTGATGGATTCCGCTGGGATTACATCGAAAAACACGGTGCTAAAAATTTAGCCGCAATAGCTAAATCGGGAGTTCGCGCAACTAAAATGCGCCCGGTATATCCGACTAAAACGTTTCCTAATCATATATCTATTATTACAGGTTTATTGCCAATTAATCATGGCGTAGTAGATAACCGCTTTTGCGATACACAAAGAAATGAATGCTATAGCATGGGAAAAGGGAAAGACGACAGCACATGGTTCAACGGTATTCCACTGTGGAATTTGGCGTCGATGCAGGGATTAAAATCAGCCGCTTATTTTTGGCCAGAATCGGATGCGCGATTTAATGGCATGCTGCCGGATTACTTTTACCATTATTCAAAACACAGTGATTATCAAAATCGTGTTGATCAAATTATTCAATGGCTAACATTGCCAGCAGCGCAGCGCCCGCAATTAGTTGTTAGTTATTTTTCACTGGTAGATAGTATGGGCCATGAATATGGGCCTGATGCTGAGCAAACCAAGCAAGCGGTAAAAGAAGTAGATGTATTAATGGGGCAATTACAGCAACGTCTTAATGAACTAGAGCAAAATGTTAACTTAGTGATTGTCTCCGATCATGGTATGAGTACCGTTGAGCCAAACCAAAGTATTGCTATCAGCAGCTTACCGAAAGACGACAAGTTTATGGTTAAAAATACCGGACCGAGAGTATTGATCTATGCTAATAAGGGCACTACAAAAGCTGAGATCACAGCATATAAACAACACTTAACGAAAGCAGCAAAAGGGCGCTATACCGTGCTAAGTGATGAACAACGTAAGCTTTATCACTATGCTAACAATGGCCGAACTGGTGATATTATTTTACAAACCACAGCACCAAGAAGTTTTGCTGATACCAGTAAAGTAAGCTATTTAGGTACCCATGGCTATGCGTATAGCGAAGATATGGCGGCAACCTTTATTGCCAATGGCCCAGCATTTAAAAATTCATTAGTAATCGATGAAGTAAATAATTTAGATATATATCCACTTATTGCCAAAGTACTGGGAATTAAAGTGCTCAATGCAATCGATGGCGATGGTGCAACACTTTGGCCTGCTTTAAACTAACTAAGCTGATCTTTGAGTAATAAATCTATCATAATTAGGTTTGGTTTAATTAAATAATAAAAAGAGCGCAAATGCGCTCAAAAGGGAAAAAACTATGTACTAAAAATAAACGCTATTTAAAGTTAGCAATACTGTCTTTAGTGGCATTTACTGTACGCCATGCAAACGACTCACCAGTTACACCATAGGGGATACCATTAACATCCCAGCTAGGGTTAGAAAAGTAATCGTATTGCGTGGCACTTCCAAACACATGAGGGTACGCCATAATACTGGCAAACTGATTTTGTACGCCATGGCCCATACCATCAACATAAACACCACCGGCGGTATCGCCTTGCTTACGAGAGTGCGCTAAGCCTTGATTGTGGCCCAATTCATGTACGAAGGTTGTTGCTCCACAATCTACCGCTGTAATGCTGTACATACTGTTACTTACTGAGCTATATAAATTGCCGTTACTGCCACTACCAACCCACGCAATACCACACGAAATTAAGTTACTGCCAGCGCTTTGACCGGTGCCAAGTACCGCGACCATATCAGCACCCCAGCTATTGCGTAAGCCTTGAATATAGCTACTGTAAGTGACTGAATTTAACCAGCTACTTGAAGGTGTAATCGCATGATTTCCTAAGTTTTCGCTACCAACTAATCGAAGCGTAATATCAATACCATTTTGACTGTAAACCTGGTTACTAAAGGCAATATACTGGTTAATTTTAGTATTAATGTTTGCAGTGGCAGCCGCCGCTTGATCTGTATATAAAATCGCAATATCAATTGTCGCAGCGTGGCTAGTTGCTGTCATACCTAATGCACAAAATGCAGCTAAGGGAATTAGTCGTTTATTCATGTTAGTTCCTTTTTGGTTGTGTTTATTGCCTTATAAAAATTTATTTTGCTAAATTTCTATAAATTATTACCCGTAGGTTTTGGCGCAAATGGATCTTCACCATTACTTGGTTGAGGGGTTGGTTGTTTCGTTACTTGATGTTCCATATGATTTTTATAAAGATCTCGCTTTGCCGCAAGCCAACCATATTGACCTTTACTTTCAAATACATAATTACCGCTTGGTGCAGTTAATTGACCATATATAGCGTCTTCGCCAATAGTCATTACGGTGGTGTGAAATCGCCCATCAGCACCAAGCACTCGGCCAAAAATACTTTTATCACCATTGCTTGCTGCAATAATATTAGTCACCTCTGCACTAAAAGTTTCAGCAGTTTGTGGAATAGCTAGATCAAAATTATCACCTTGCTTGAGCTTTCTGAGCGCCACTAAATCGAACTCGATATAAGCTTCGTTATGTAAATCTGTAGGCAATAATCCTGAGGCTTTGAGAACTTGCTCTGCTTTCTCTGAGAGACGATTAATAGCATCAAATTCATCATACGTTTGATCTACTACAGCTGGCTGTGTAGCTGACACACTTGGCAACGATATATCAGCTGATACTTTAGCGGCTAGCTTCTTAGGCGCTATACCCGATAACTGAACGTCACTCGCAGCAACCGAATGGGTGACATTGCTTTCTTTGTAGATAACAAACTCATATAGCAAAAAAGCGCTGATCGGAACGACAATTATAAATGCAATAGCCCTTTTCATTTGTCTCTCTTTTAGATCTAAAAGTTAATATATTGTTATTTTTACATCAGAGTAAATTAAAGCGCAAGCATAAATTTGTTACCGAAAATAAAAACAGTCTTTTTAAATATTTATCATATTAATCTTATGGTTAATAATTTCATCAAACAAAACCTATTAAAAGCTAACTTTCACCCTCATAACACAACCTTTTAAGTTAACATTAACTTATCAATTATACCTTTTATAGTTACATACTTTATTGCAATAAAAAAACACCGACTATTGATTAACCAAAATGAGATCTGAAAAATAATATTATCGTGACGATAAAATTTATTTGTTTTACTGCACATCAGATGAACCTCATACTCCGCGTCTTTTGCCGCAGACTCTCATCATCATAAGTGACTGTGAACATCTATAACGTAGTGAGCCTATTTTTTCTGTGAGCTGCGGATCAATACTCAAGAGGAAATACCATGCGTGGCTGGATCATTTATAAAGACAGTGCTGGATTACTAAAACAAGAGACCTACGAAGTAGAGCGTTTACTGGCCGCAGCAAAAGAAGAAGGTATCGATTTACAAGTTTTCTCTCCCGATCAATTTGATTTAACTATCACCCGCGAAGATGGCAAAAGCATTCTAATTGACGGTGTAACCACAACTTTGCCTGACTTTGTTATTCCTCGCATGGGCGCCAGCACCACCTATTTTGCACTAGCAATTATTCGCCATCTCGAGCGACTAGGGGTGTACTGCGTTAATAGCTCACAATCAATTGAGACGGTAAAAGATAAACTGTTTGCACAGCAAATTTTAGCTGAGCGTAACTTACCTACACCAAATACTATGCTGGTAAAATTTCCAGTAAATATCGACTTAGTAGATAGGCAAATAGGCTTTCCAGTGGTGATTAAAACACTTTCAGGCTCGCAGGGCAGTGGCGTATTTTTATCAAAGTCAAAAAGCGAATTTGACGATTTAATGCAATTAATTGAAGCCGCCAACCCGCAAGCTAATATCATCTTGCAACAGTTTGTTAAATCTAGCCATGGTCGTGATTTGCGAGTACTCACTATTGGTGGCCGTGCTGTCGCATGTATGGAGCGAAACTCTGGCGGTAAAAACTTTAAAGCGAACGTGAGTGCAGGTGGCACTGGTAAACCGCACCCAATTACTCCAGAGATTGAATGGTTAGCTACACAAACAGCTAATGTACTCAATTTAGACGTTGCTGGTATTGATTTATTATTTGATGATAATCACTTTAAAATTTGCGAAGCAAATTCAAGCCCTGGATTTGAAGGCTTAGAAGCTGCACTGGGGATCAATGTGGCTCGTGAAATCTTGCATTTTATTCGCATTCGCTTGGGTATTTTTGACCGCCCAGAGAATTTAAGCTTAGCCTTGGATGAAGACAGTAAAGCAGCGATGGAACAGCCAACTCCAAGCCCCAAATTAAGCGCTGTAGTACAGTAAAATTTTAGTCGTAAATAACGACTATTGCTTTGTATACTAAGCTGTCATTGGTGACGTGTGAAAACTGTTACACCGTCGCCATTACAAATCTAACACTTTATCACTACCTCAGAACATCAATACTTTCTCCAACCAGTAAGACCTTAGTCATAAGTAACCTTGAAAGATAAACACGCCCTAGCATCAAAGTAATATTTGTGTATAAATAGAACGATTGAATTCAACGATTTAGGAACCACATGCAACTATCAAATCAACTATTAAACCGTTTAACTGCGGGCTTAGTTGCGGTGATCATCGGTTTTACCAGCTCTATCGCACTTATTTACCAAGTCGTTATTGTGCTAGGTGGCACAGCGGAGCTCGTTGCAAGTTGGGTACTTATGTTAGGTCTTGCGATGGGTGTCACTTCAATTGGCTTATCGTACTACTATAAAATCCCAATTTTAATTGCCTGGTCAACAACCGGTGCCGCTTTACTCATTACCAGTGCCCAAGGTTATAGTTTAAATCAAGCTGTAGGCGCATTTATGTTCAGTGCTTTACTGGTATTTATTTCAGGGATCACTGGCTGGTTTGAAAAAATAATGCAACGTATCCCGAGTCAAATTGCCTGTGCAATGCTTGGCGGTGTTTTAGTGACTTTTGGCATAGATGTATTTAACTTTATGGGTGAAAAACCATTGCTAATTGGTGCGATGGTGCTGGTTTATTTAGTCTGTAAGCGTTTAATGCCACGTTTTTCAATGCTTATAGTACTGATTGCCGGGTTTGTAATGGCAGGCGTTACAGGACAAATAGATACCAGCAGTTGGCAATGGAAAATGAGCGAGTTTGCGTTTATCGCTCCTGAATTTAATTTACAAGCGATGATCAGCGTAGGTATTCCGCTTTATATCGTCACTATGACTTCACAAAACTTGCCAGGCATTGCAGTGTTAAAAGCACATAATTACCCAGCCCCCATCTCTGCAGCGCTCAATGTCACTGGTTTTAGTAATATCCTTATTGCCCCCTTTGGTGGTTATGCCATTAATTTAGCAGCTATTACTGCGGCAATTTGCATGAGTGAAGATGCCGACAGCGACCCTAAAAAGCGTTACTGGGCAAGTATCGCGGGCGGTGGCTTTTATATCCTGATGGCGATTGGAGCAGCGACTCTAGTGGGTTTAGTGGCAAGTTTGCCACAAGCACTTATTTTAGCCTTGGCGGGGATTGCTTTATTCACCACCATTGCCTCGAGCTTACAGCAAGCTTTGTCTGATAGTTACTACACTGAAGCGGCAATGATCACTTTTTTGGTCACCGCCTCTGATCTTACTTTATTTTCTATTGGCTCGGCATTTTGGGGGATATTGTTAGGCGCGCTGACTTTATGGTTGATCCCGCGAAAATAACACTCGCAATAAATCAGCTTAACGCATCGTTGAGTAGCGATTGTGTTAATTAGTGGTTTATAAACTCACGCCTAAAGTGATCATTATTTAAACACTGTTAGTATAACAAAGTAATAACCGCCCTAGTGCATAAGGAACTGACTAAGGCGGTTATTATATTAGTCGAAAGTATGATGACGGGTGACACTAAACCGGTTAAGAATATGATGCATAATATACACCGCACATAAACTCACGATTATCGCAACCGATACAGACGAAAACCGATAAAGCGCACTGTAAACCAAGTCTTGCCCAGGTCCGAGAGACTGACCAAATAAAATTCCAAATGTGGTAATAACCCCAAATCCAACACCAGGGATACCGCCACCTAAAATATGATAACGGCTAAATATAAAGGTTAAAACCCACAAGATCAGCGCCGGAAAAATCAGCATATCGGTGTGATTATATAAAAACAGCTGCGATACTAACGCTAAATTACAACCAATTAATGTGCCAATTGCTCGTTGCCAGCCAGCCATGCCAGCGGCTTTCCAGCACAATGGAAACAAAATTAAGATCGATGCCGCTTGTGCTGAAATTGAATCTTGTAAATCAAATACCTGAAAAATCACAAACGACAGTGTAGCAACCGTAGCGCACAACAGTACTTCGTGGCGAATACTCTCTTTTGCTTTTGTTGGCATCACCCGACCTTGGCGTGGTGCAACATCAGGAAATACAAAGTGCATTAATACCGCCGCTAACACGGTCACTACGACTGCTAAACCATTGCTGATGATCAACGGATAAATACTTGTGCCATTACCAACATAACTAGAAAAGTGCAGTTGAATAGATAAACTAACGACACTTAAAGCACCAAACAAAAAGTTAGCACCGCAGCTCATTTGATAAAACAAAAATGCAAACGCTAAAAAGCACAGCAAGGTCATCGCCACTGGTAAATGAGAAAATAACCCCTGTACTATTAATACAAATAACCCACTAAATGCCGCGCTGGCAAAAAACTGACGAATGATATGTGCATTTAAAATCGGCACTAATCCTAATAACAACATAGGATAAACGGTGAAGAAAATACCATTTGGCCAATTCATCAATTTACATAAACTAAATCCTAACGCGCTGCCGCCAGCGATACGTAATGCTTGCCGAAGGTCATTCTGGTCTAGTTTTACAGGGACTGATGCAGACATAATAAAGCCTTATTAGTAAATGTAATGCAGTAAACTGATAAAGCGAATTTGCATGACACCAAACCATTGCCCAATTACTGACTCAGGCAGTAGCTGCACTGTTGCACGTGCACCACTAGGTAGTTTACTTAATAGCTGTGCTTGCTCTAAATCAATGTGAATACGTTGGCGCTGCGCATCACGAACCCAGCGATTACTGCTTTCAGTACTGCTTAATAAGCCATTAGCATTGAGCTGCCCATTACTTACGCCAGCTTCAAAAGAGTTCACTGTAGCAGCAAATACTTGGCCTGGCAGAGCATCAAACGTTACTTTTGCTTTGCTGCCCACTTTAATATTAACTAACGACTTTTCACGAAAATCAGCCACTAAATCAGCTTTATTGGCCACAACAGCTAACATCGGTTGACCTTTATTAGCAAATGTTCCGGTGCTTACTTGCAAGTTTGCGACTTTACCATCAGCATCAGCAGTCACTATGCTGTATGATAAATTGAGTTTCGCTTGTGCCAGTTGGTTTTGCGCATGGCGTAATGCTAGGTTGTCTTCGCCTAATTGCCCACGTGCCAGTTTTGCCTCGGTTAACTGTGCTTCAATAGCTGCGACATTCGCTTTACTTGATTGATAATTAGCGCTAATTGTTTCGTACTCTTGCTCCGATATAGACCGTTTTTTCAATAACGATTCACTGCGATCAAATAACAACTGTTGCTCATGCAGCTTGGCATTTCCAGCGGCTAGCTGAGCCTGTATCGCTTTAACACTGCTGTCTAAGCGCTGGTTTTGCAACTGCGCATCAGCATAAGCCAGTTGTGCTTGCTCTAGTGCTAATTTAAAAGGAGCTGCTTCTATTAAAAATAGCGCTTCACCCGTTTTAATCGCTTGATTATTATTCACCAATACTTGGTTCACGCGGCCACTCACTTGTGGCGTTACTTGCACTACAGGGTGATATACGCGCGCTTGCGGAGTAACCGGTAAAAACATATCGGCAACGACAAAGTAAGCGAACAATAAAATAAACCCAACTAATGATATTTTTACATAGCGGGCAAATTTTTGATCCGGTGTCATGAATTATTTCTCTCCAGAAAAGTGGCTAATACAACGTCGAGCATTGGCTTCCATTTGCACTAAACCATAGGCCATAGTATCAAGCTGCTGCGTTGTAAGTTCTGCATAAAGTTGTGTTTTAACCTCAGCCATAATATCTCTGAGCGCATCTAATAATAGTAATCCTTGCTCAGTAAAATAGATTTTACGACTACGTTTATCATCGCTATCAATGCGACGAACAATAATCGCTTGTTGCTCTAACTGTTTAATTGTTCGCGTTAGCGAAGGCATTTCAATCCCCAAACTGCTAGCCAGTTCTTGTTGTGTAACACCTTGTTTTAAATGATGGATATGGATCATCGCAGTCCAACGAGATTGTGTTAACCCTAAAGGCTCAACAGCGAGAGTAACGGCATCGCGACAGAGTCGGAAAACGCGCCCCATGCTACCGCATAAACTTAAATCTAAAGTTTCATGAAAAGGAGGTGATGAAATCATAATAGTACCTAGTTACTTAGCATGCTAACTAGTTTAACATTACTTAGCATGCTAAGTAAATATTGAAACGCTCTAAAAAAATAACGGCAAAGAGGGCTTTAAAAACGATTTAATATCACTGTGTTGAGCAAATTAGCGAATAATCCAATGGGGGAGGAATTGTGAACCAAGTAACATTATAAGGAGGCTATTTTATTAATTTTTTCATCGTTACCTCTTCTTAAGGCTGAACGGCTAATAACTGAGTTATTTCTTGCTCATATTGCGCTTTTTTACTGTTCTTAAAGCCAATATGGCGATATTTTATTTTGCCATCACGGCCGTACACATAACTACTTGGCATACCGAGTAAATCGAATTGTTTGCCTATTAGTGCATCAGGATCATAAATAATAGGAAAATCAGCGGGAGTGTGTGCTAAAAAATCAACCGCATCTTGATGCTCAACATCTAAGTTAACTGCCAACACCGTAAAGCCTTGCGATTGGTATTTTGTTTGCATTTCATTAAGCCAAGGAAAAGACTTACGACAAGGTGTACACCACGAAGCCCAAAAATCTAAGAATATCACTTGGCCTTTAAGCTCTGCTAACTTATCGGTTAGTTGTTGCTGACTGGAGATAACTGGAACAACGGTTTCTTTACTTAACACTGGCGCACTCGCCATAGCAGTAAAAAGTGCCGTCACAAGCATAAACCGTGATACAGACCGAGAAATAATCACCACTTTTTAAGCCCCTAAAAATACCTAGAAAAATAATTAGTTTAACAATAGCAGGCAATTCTTAAGAAATACTTAAGACAAGCCTAACTATAACTTTCGCTCAAAGCACACTATCTATCATTGCAGCAGGAACCTTAAACTAACCTATGAGGGAAAATTCGATTACAAATTTAATCGGGTATTAACTTAAAAAGGGGGAATTAGCAGTTAGCTTTGATGGCCAGCAAGCTGGCCTAAGTGTAGTAAAAATGGCCGTAAACTTTAGAAATTGAGTAAGTTTGCGGGTGAGTACTGATCAGTGAGTACTTTTGTATCGCTAGGCCAGTCTTTATTATCTTTGGTCGAAATCATCCCTTCGCTCACCGCTTTGATATCAACGCGATAGGGGGCTAATAACGGGGTTAGCTTTTCTATTCGCTGTGCTAGCTGCACAGGACTTGGAAATTTATTAAAGCCAGCTAAAATAATTCGATTACTATTTTTCTCAGTGCTCACATTAATAAAGTCACCAAATACCGCTTCATAAGTGGCAGATTCATGCTCATAAAGTTTGCTTGATGAAAAGGTATTTGCCGCTACTACGCCACCATCAGCCAGTACACTTTTCACTTCCGCAAAAAACTCTTTAGTAAGTAAATGCTCAGGGATGTAATCACCATTAAATGCATCAAGAATAATCCAGTCATACTTGGCTTGTTGGATTGCTGCGCGTTTAATAAAAATACGCCCATCTTGTACTTTCGAAGTGACTTTATCGTTCTCTTTAAAAGCAAAATAATCACGCGCCACTTTTATAACTGCGGGATCAATTTCAACATTTTCAATCATGGCGTCAGGGTATAGCTCGCTGATCACATTTGATAAGGTGCCGCCGCCAAGCCCGATAATAAGTACATTTTTTGGATTGTCTATCAGTAGTAAACTGGCAAAAGTGAGTTTGGTATAATTAAACACTAGCTTTTGTGGGTTGCTTTTATATATGCAACTTTGACTGCTTTTACGGGCTTTTTCGTCAAACTTTAAACAGCGTAAATCGCCGGTCTCTTCAACTAAAATATTACGATAAAGCGACCGCTCTTGATGAATCACCTTAGCTTGGCTGCTAAACCCAATTAACAGTAAGGTCACGAGCAAATACTTAAACATTGTGTTTCTCCTTGTTAGCTAATTGATTTACGCCAATTGCCAATAAACCTAATAGCCCTAATGTCGTCGCGAAACCCAAAATAATGGTATTCACATCAAACGCTAGCACCATGTAAAACGAGGTAATAATAGTCCCTAAGGCACTGCCTAAGGTGCTGACAAAATACAAGCCGCCAGCGACTTGGCCGCTGTGCTCGCTATCGGTCACTAATAAACGCACAGAGTAAGGCGAAATCATGCCTAAAATAATAGTAGGGACAAAAAACAACGCTGTAGAGGCCAATAACGAGCCATAACGGCTGTCTTCTATGTGAGAAAAAATATACGCCATAATTGGCTGGGCAAATAATGCAATGGGCAGCACCATAATACTGGCAACTAAAAATATTAAACCGTATTTGGTTAACGAAGGCTGGCGAATTGAAAGCTTTCCTCCCAATAAATAGCCAAACGATAAGCTGAGCATAAACACAGTAATAATACTGCCCCAAATATGCACACTACTACCAAAAAAAGGCGCTAAAATTCGCCCGCCAAGTAGTTCTATTCCCATAATACTAAAGCCGCTACTAAAGGCTAAAAAATAAATTAAAGCATTGGTTTTTAAAGTCATGTAATTATCATTTTGTAACTTATTTGAAGCACTA
Organism: Pseudoalteromonas sp. SG43-6; assembly: GCF_014164365.1. Lineage (NCBI taxonomy): Bacteria > Pseudomonadati > Pseudomonadota > Gammaproteobacteria > Alteromonadales > Pseudoalteromonadaceae > Pseudoalteromonas > Pseudoalteromonas sp. SG43-6. The sequence goes on along the minus strand of NZ_JACJEZ010000011.1, from coordinate 53,980 downwards.
TACTAACGTGATGTAAACATAGCCGCCAGTGTAATAATTAATCGAGCCAACATAACTCAAAGCTACTTTTATAAACCAAGACAGTCTCACTTTAGTTATGGGGCAACATAAAGTCAGCCATCAGAGAATAGGGATTAATTTCACTAGCCTGCAAAAGTATTAATGCGCAAATATGATGCATGTTGTTTAGTAACTGTTAACCCCCTTTACAGCCTTTATTAACTTTAAAATCACGACTCTTTTATATCATCTAGGCAAAGGCTCAATGAATAAGTAAAAAAGCAGTAAGGTTAAAACGCTGCACTTAAGCGCAGCGTTGATTACCTTTTAAAACTGATAACTTACGCGGGCAGAAAAGTTACGCCCGGGCTGGGTATATTGGCTAAAATCAGCCCCCTGAGATTGCCCTGCAATCAGTTCAAAGGGTACATATTTTTTATCTAGCAGGTTAATTACACCAATATTTAGCTGCCATGTTTGCCATTCATAACTTGCGTATAAATCCACAATACCGTAACCATATCCTTGCGTTGTTTTATCACCACTTGCATCTCGCACTACATCAGACTGTGATTTAGCAAAGCGCCATGCTGCGGTCCAATCAATATCGCCAAGTGCTGTTGTTAATTGTATTGAACCGTTTAATGGACTGATACTGGTTAACGGCTCGTCTGTTTCTTTGTTTTCGCCTTCAACATATGCAATATTTGCCTCAACTAAAACATTATCGCTTACATGCATCAACAAGCTCGCTTCAACACCGCTGATCTGTGTTTCACTAATATTTTGGTATTGGTAAAAAGTTTTATTTACATTCGGTATGAACGTTGGCTCAACACCTGCAATTGCAACATCAATAAAGTCATCATAAGCGGCGTAAAATGCGCTTAAAGTAACGTTGATATCATTACCAGAAAAGCGCATGCCAAGCTCATATGAGTCGCTGCTTTCGGGTGCTAAATCTGCGTTTGGTAATATTTGATAAAATGGTTCAACACCATGGCTTTGATACGCTTGATCATGCGGGGGAATTTTAAAACCACGTACATATTGCCCATACCAAGATAAATTATCATTAACTTGATAAATCATCCCAAGTTTTGGTGAAAACGCAGATTCGGTAATGTCATCAAGCTCAGCATCGCTATAAAGCTCATCATCTTTAGCTGCTAATGAATAATAATCAAAGCGTACACCTGCAATCAAAGACCACGCGCTATTTGCAAATTTAATATTGTCTTGCATAAAAACGCCCACTAAAGAGGTATCAGCGCCAGGAAAAGCTTTTTGTTTTTGATCTGTAAAATCGACTGTTCCATCAGCCAATAAGCGTGTTTTATAACGTGGACGTGTTGTATCGTATATATCTACGTCAGCACCATAAACAAAGTTGTGGGTCGCATCTTGTAAGGCTATTTTTTTATTAAATACAGCCCTTAACCCTAAAATATCTTGTTCAAAGCCATAGTCGTTGTAATCGGTATGCGCTGCTGTAGCACTAATTTGATCACTTTGCTGCTCATAACGACTAAACGATACTTGCCAATGCCATTGATCAAACGCTGCTGTGGCCGCTTTTGAGTCGTAATCCAGCGCTAGCGACCAATTAGTATTTTCGTCTTTAGTTTCTTGGCTCGCTTTGGTGATTACTTGTTCAGTAGTTTGATTAAAATAATCTAAGGTGTATTTTAACGTGCGCTTTTCATCAAGTTGCTGCTCTAGTTTAACCAATAACGAATCTGATTTAGCATCATAACCAGGTAGGTTTTCAGTAAAGTTTTGTACTTCTTCGCTATCTCGGTGGCTATAAACGGCACTAACACCTAAATCTCCCAAATCTTTAGCCGCAGTAATATCTACCGACATTTGATTACTCTGACCTTGATATCCAAGCGCCACTTGAGCAAAACTATTTTCGTTTAATAAATAATCGCTCGGATCTTTAGTGGTGATAACCACAATACCACCCAGTGCATCTGAACCATACAATGAAGACGCGGCTCCCTTGGCGACTTCAACTTGCTTTATCCCAGCGACATCAAAATAGCTACGACCAACCAAATAGCCGTCTCCGCCAGCATAACCATCGTTAGTTCGACGGCCATCTTTAATAAACACCACGCGGTTACCACCGACTCCTCTAATTGAAAGCGTTTGAGCCGCAGAACCACTGCCCGTGCTTGATATACTGGGGTCATAACGAAACATTGTTTGTAAATCAACAGCCAATTTACGTTCTATGTCTTGCTCTGTAATCACAGTTACAGAGCCTGTTACGTCTTCAAGTTTTTGTTCAAACCGAGAACCGCTGACAACAATATGCTCACCAATTATCTCCTCGGCAATGGCAGAGCCCGAACCAAGTAGTAACGTTGCTAAAGCAGTAAGTTGAAAAGAAGGAAAATTCACATTAACTCCAAATGATAATTGTTGTTATTTAGTAGGGGAGGGATGTTACAACTAACTAAAAACAAGATCAATTATTTATGATAATCATTTTCATTTGCATTTAGTTAAGTATAATAATCGAAAATAATGATTGGAGTTTTTTATGAGATACCTTTTTATATTGATTTTATTGACTGTTCACCCCCTAAGCGCACAGGAGCGTATAGTGAGTGCTGGCGGTACATTAACTGAAATTATTTTTGCCTTAGATAAGCAAGATACCCTTGTCGCGGTGGATCAATCGAGCCTATATCCAAAACAAGCGACACAGCTCGATCAAATTGGTTATTACCGTGATTTAGCCGCAGAAGGTGTACTTTCGGTGCGCCCAACTAAACTATTAGCACTTGAAGGAGCAGGACGAGCACAAGCGCTTGCACAAATAGAAGCCACTGGTGTAGAGCTTATCCACTATAAAAAACCCAACTCAATTAATGACTTACTAAATCTTGTTAAACGCCTTGGTAAAGACTTAAATGCGAACGACAAAGCCCAAGCCCTCGTAGCACAAATAAAAAATTCATTACCTCCAAAAGCGAGCACCGAAACACACAGCGCTTTATTTTTACTCTCAGCTAATGAGCGCGGGCTTGTTGCTGCGGGCACTGACACGGTTGCTGACTTATTACTTGATTATGCTGGAGTCACTAATTTAGGCGCTACGCACAAAGGTTTTAAAGTAATAAATAACGAAGTACTTGCCGTAAAACAGCCCGATTTTTTAATCGCACCAGCCCATGTTGTTTATAGCCTTGGCGGTAAAGAGGCTTTTTGTAATCAACCAACACTGCGCTTATTAACAGCTGCAAAGCAGTGCCGATTATTGGTGATGGATAGCCTACTATCACTGGGTATGTCGCCGCGCATAGCCACCGGTATTAAAGAATTAAGCGACTATAAAGCTACCTTATGAACACATTAACTTTGAGCCGTTTTAAGCCTGTTTCTATAACTGCAAACCAAAAGTGGATGCTGCTAATTACTGTGTGTATTTTTGCTCTAGCACTACTGAGCATAGGATATGGCCCCGCAGGCTGGGATTGGCGTTTAGCCATCGCATGGATTGCCCCAGAGTATTTTAATCAATTTGATGCGCTGCAAATCAATGTGGTCACGCAAATACGTCTACCTCGATTTGTACTAGCTGTATTGGTTGGCTTAGTGCTTGCCCAAACTGGCGCTGCAACGCAAGCTTTGTGTCGTAATCCTTTGGCTGATCCATCAATTATTGGTATTAGCGCAGGCGCAGCCATGGTCGCGGTCGCCTTTATAGCATTTAGCGCCCAGTTTAATTTTAATGCTCAATACTATTTACCTTATGCCGCATTTTTAGGGGCATTGTTAGTGACCTCTTTAGTGTATTTAATTGCTAAGCAGCATAGGCAGGTCAATATAACCACACTAATTTTAGTGGGGGTTGCGATCAATTCTTTATCCTTTGCTGTTATTGGCTTATTAAGCTATTTCGCTGACGATAGTGCGCTTAGATTAATTAACTACTGGACGATGGGCTCATTAGGTGGTGCCAATTGGGATGCCATAACTCAAGCAACACCATTATTGCTACTGAGTATTCTTGGTCTGTGGCGACTCAAAGAACCGATGAACTTACTATTGATTGGCGAGTCTCAAGCACAGTATTTAGGTGTCAACACAGACAAGCTTAAACTGTATGTAATTATACTCGTGGCATTAGGTGTTGGTGCCGTTGTAGCACTTACTGGCTTGATAGGTTTTGTTGGCTTAGTTGTGCCACACATTGCCCGTTTAATGGTTGGCCCGCATTTACGTAAAATGTTACCGCTGTGCATGTTATTAGGCGTTGTTGTGCTGCTGCTTTCTGACTGGTTAGCACGTTTAGTTGTTATGCCTGCAGAGTTACCCATTGGTATTATTACCGCGCTACTTGGCGCACCTTTGTTTATTTATCTGATCATTAAAACTAAGCGAGGGTAATGATGATTACTTTTAATAACCTAACTGTTGGTTTTGGCAATCACAGTGTTTTAAAAAACATAAGTGGGCACATTGCAAAAGCTCAACTAGTAGCACTGATAGGCGAAAATGGCGCAGGAAAATCAACACTGCTGCATGCTTTAGCCGGGCATTATGACTTTAAAGGCGAAGTACGGTTTAATAATTATCCTCTGAGTACATTGTCTCAAGCACACTTAGCCACTCAACGAGCAGTAATGATGCAAAGCAATCTTGTTGGCTTTGATTTTAGTGTATTTGAGCTCATTGCAATGGGACGCTACCCCTATGCCGAGTCTCTTAAAATGCAAGCTGAAAAAGTCCATAAGTATGCCGCACTCATGGACTTAACCCAGTACTTATCCCGCCGTGTCAGTAAGCTTTCAGGCGGTGAGCAACAGCGCGTTCATATGGCGCGTACTTTGGCTCAATTAGATGCTTTTTCTACTCATACCAAGCCTAAATTGATGCTGCTTGATGAACCTACATCAGCACTAGATATGCGCCATCAACATGCTCTATTGAGTTGTGTTAAAGCATTTGTAGAGCAGGGCAACAGTGCCATTATAGCCATTCACGATTTAAATTTGGCCAGCCTTTACGCAACCGACGCTATTTTATTACACGATCAAAAAATACTCGATAGCGGGCCAATAAACACAGTACTTACAGAATCTAATTTACAACAAATGTACGCCATGAAACTGCATGTTAATTTTCATCCATATAACAATGCACCCATGGTTTTTTCTCAACGTCAGGAGTTTTCATGAGAGAGCAAGCATTAAGCGATGCACAAAAGCTGGTTTTTAAAACCCATGCTGGTGTTATGTCGACTATTTCTTACAACTTAAGAGGTTATCCGTTTGGTTCGGTAACCCCTTATATGTGTGATGAGCAAGGCCGCATCTACTTTTTTATTAGCGATATAGCCCAACACACTAAAAACTTAAAGCACGATTCTCGAATGAGCTTAACTATTTTTGATGCCGCTGACCGTGGCGACCAAAACGAGCATGGCCGAGTCACATTGGTGGGCGATGGTTGTGAAGTTGCAGGCCCTCAGGCCGAAATACTGCTTAACAAATACATAGCGTTATACCCAGAAGCTGACAGTTATCGGAACGCCCACGACTTTAAATTATGGCAATTAGATGTTGTGCGAGTTCGCTTTATTGGCGGCTTTGGGAAAATATTTTGGCTTGAAAAAGATGAGTGGCAAAGCGCTGCTAAAAGCTGGGACGAAGATCAAGAACAAAGCATGATCACCCACATGAATGAAGATCATCAAAATGCAATGGCTCTAATATTAGCTCAGCATTATTGCGTATCAGATAATGCACCGGTTATGAGTGGCATACTGCCACAGGGGTTTTATATTCAAAGCCAACAACGTAATTATTTTATTAGCTTTGAAAACGTGTGCGAGACACCACAAGCAGTGCGAAAAGCGCTTGTTGCCTTAACCACAAATGCTCGCAATAGCATAGAAGAGCCAGCATAAGAAAACAAATAAATCACATGTGTGGTTATAACGCTTAGCACTACTAACCCAGTAGTGCATTTTCGGTATCAGAGGCCGCAGTAACTAAGCTGCGGCTGTTACAATTTAACACTGATGCCAATTAATTTAGTATGCACCTGCGCTGTAAATAAGCTCATAACTGTGGCTGTAAATCTCGAGAATGTTACCAAACGGGTCTTCCATGTAGATCATGCGATACGGTTTTTCACCTGGGTAGTAGTAACGGGGTGCTTCCATACGCTTTTTACCGCCAGCTTCAACAATACGCTCAGCAAGGCCTTCTACATCTGGATCTTGAACACAAAAATGGAATATACCGGTTTTCCAGTATTCAAAGTTGTCAGCTGGGTTTTCTTGATTTTTAAACTCAAAAATTTCTACACCAATACGATCACCCGTTGAAAGGTGCGCTATTTTAAATTTTTCCCATTGTTCACCAAATACTTCAGTACACATTTCGCCTATTGGGCTTTTGTCTTCGGTAATTAAAGTCGGCTCCATAATGGTGTACCAACCCATTACTTTGGTGTAAAACTCAACGGCTTTTTCAACATCGGGGACCGAAATTCCAATGTGCGAAAAACTACGTGGATAGGTATGACTCATAATAATGCTCCTGTTTAACTATGCTTAGTTGATGGAGTTAGTTTACGAACCGACCTGTATTAAGTAAAATTATCATTAATCATCATTTTGAGTACGTTTTATAATGATAAATCCTACATGGCTACATACCTTTTGCACCTTGGTGGAAGTAAATCACTTTACCCAAACTGCAGAACGCCTTTATATGACCCAGTCAGGCGTAAGCCAACACATTAAAAAGTTAGAGCAGCAGGTTAATTGCGCATTGCTTGAACGCCATGGCAAGCAGTTTACCCTTACCGCACAAGGGCAAGGCTTATATCAAAAAGGAAGTCAGTTACTAAAAGAGTGGCAGTTTTTAGAGCAACAACTGCATGACGACTCACCCTACAGTGGCAATATAAAGATTCAATCACCAGGCAGTTGCGGGCTTAAGTTTTATAATCAATTACTTGATTTACAAGGGCAACATAAAGCACTCACTATTGATTATCGCTTTGCCCCAAACGAAAGCGTGGAACAGGCCGTTGCTAATCACAATGCTGATATTGGTTTTTTAACTCAAGCCCCAACACTCAGCGAGGTTACCAGCCATAAAATCGGCCAAGATGCACTATTATTAATTACACCAATCGATTACCAAACTCCAAGCTGGCAAAACTTATGCGAACTTGGCTTCATTGCTCACCCTGATGCAAAGCATCATGCGCAATTATTATTAAGCGAAAACTACGCGGAATTTGAACACCTTGAGCAAATAAAGCGCTCTGGTTTTTCAAACCAAATTAATTTAATTCTTGAACCTGTCAGCCTTGGTCTAGGTTTTACTGTGCTACCAGCACATGCTGTGAGTGCATTTAGTAAACCACAGTTGATTAACGTCCATCCATTACAGCACCCGATCAGCGAATCTATTTATGTGTGTTATCACCGTAATCGGCCTTTGGCAAAACGAATGAGTAAAGTGATCGAGGTGATCAAAGCTGGGCTGTAACTGTTTGCAAAAAAGTGAAGTCGTTGCAACAAAAGGTTTAATCACCAACAAAAAATAAACCTTTTTTATAGCGTATTTATTAAATACTTCATGCTTTTTCTGTTAAGTTAATACTGAGTATTAATGCTAAAGGATAGTCTCAATGGAAGTAAAACAGCTAGCAAGTAAGACCTTAACCGGCTTAAAAGTAAGAACATGCAATGCCAATGAAATGAATACTGGCACAGCAAAGATAGCTGAGCTTTGGCAAAAATTTGGCGAAAAATATACCTCAAAACTCACAAAAGACAGTAAAGTCTTTGGTGTTTACACTAACTACGAGAGCGATGTGACCGGTGATTTTGATGTCATTGCCTGTAGCGATGAGCAATCAATTAACCTTCGTGATTCAGTAACAGTTACAACGCACGCAGGGAGTTATTTAGTCTTTAGTGGCGAAGGCGAAATGCCCGACGCTATAATTGATTTATGGGGTGAAATTTGGCAATACTTTAGCTCAGATGATTGTCGTTACACTCGTACTTATACCAGCGACTATGAATATTATAAAACCGCAACTGAAGTAGAAATAGCGATCGCAATTGCTGAATAAATAAGGAGTCTGTCGCTGTTCAAATGAGCGCTGAGTTCCTTTTTTTCGTGGGGGGGAGTGTGGGATTTCGCACTTCCCCAATTAAAAATAAGTCTACACTCCATACCTAGATCACTTTAACAAAGCGAATGCAGAGACGGTAAGCATGGCTACGACTGTTCTTATTTAATCAATATATGTTCACAAAATTAACTTGGCTTTAAAAAGAAAAGTAAATAAAGCTTGTTATATGGTTTAAGTTACTGTTATCCTGCTCTGCATCGGGTTGATAGAAAGCCCTGTTTATTTGTAAGTACCACGTTGTTATTAGTAATAATCCTTCGCGCTATCCTCAGTTAAATGCTTGTTTTCTTCCTGTTAAATTGCCTACATTAAGGCGAACTTTTATAAATTCTTAGGATTCTATTATGTCTACTACAACAACTGGTTCAGTAAAATGGTTTAACGAAGCTAAAGGTTTTGGTTTTATTGAACAAGAGTCAGGCCCTGACGTTTTTGCTCATTTCAGCGCAATCTCAAGCGATGGCTTTAAGACTCTAGCTGAAGGCCAACGTGTACAGTTTACTGTTACTCAAGGTCAAAAAGGCCCGCAAGCTGAAAATATCGTTTGCATCTAATTTTTAATTAATGGGTTAGTGATAACCCGTTAATGCACTATAAGTTTGAAAGAAATTCTGTTTATTTGTACGTACCACGTTGTTATTAGTAATAATTCATCGCGTTATCCTCAGTTAAATACTTGTTTTTTCAGCTAAACCGCCTGATTTTAGGCACACTTTTATTAATATCTAGGATATCTATTATGTCTACTACTACAACTGGTACAGTTAAATTTTTCAACGAAGCTAAAGGTTTTGGTTTTATCGAGCAAGAGTCAGGTCCTGACGTTTTCGCTCATTTCAGCGCTATCAGCGGTGACGGCTTCAAAACTCTAGCTGAAGGCCAACGTGTACAGTTTACTGTTACTCAAGGTCAAAAAGGCCCACAAGCTGAAAACATCGTTTGTATCTAAACGATTGTTTTAGTTAATACGTTTTAACGTATTAAAAGCCCACTGATATTAATTTATCAGTGGGCTTTTTAATGTCTGCGCTATTTTGCATAAAGCCAATCTAAACCTTGGATCAGCGTGGTTGGAAATGCCGTCGCATGTTTTGCGCCATCTATTATAGAAAACTGCAATTGCACCTGCTGATCATTACTTTGCCGTATTTTGTCAGCAAGCTTGTTCGCTCCCGTTACCATATCTTGCCCTTCGCCAAATTCAGATGTCTCTTTACTACCTACAGATAAGTAAACCCTAACGTTTTGCTTAGCTTTAGTAATCGGCTGAGATAGTATGCTCTCATTATCAAACCACACCGACGGGCTACCGATAATGTAACTTTCAAACATATTAGGCTGAGTAAAAAGCACATAAGCGGCAAATAAACCGCCAAGAGAATTTCCCACTAAAGTACGTTGCTTTGGCTTTATTCGGTAGTTAGCTTTCATATGTTCAAACACCACATCAGCTATAAAATCGATATGTTGCGCGGCTTTACCGGTCTCTAACTGCCAATCTTTGGCTTTACTTGGGGTGAAATCACGTATTCGGCTTGATGAGCCTTTAGATCCTTGCGAATAACCAATGGCAACGAGTATTGCTTCATCCATTTTACCGCTGTTCATAGGAAAACGTGTCGCTCCCGATGCCACTTGAAACGCATACGAGCCATCGAGCAAGTAAACAACAGGGTATGTTTTATCCTTATTTCGACTGTAGCTTCGCGGGAGCTTTATAAATACTGGATAGCTCACCTTGCTTTGCTGATCGATAAGTTTAACCACCGAGCTTCTGGGTATTTCAAATGCCTGTTCGGCCGCGCTACTAAAAGTGATAAGTAGCATCGCAGCTAATAATAAATATTTCACTATAATCCTTGTTTAGTTAAAAGCGTTAAAACAAAATTAAAAGTCTTCACGCCCTTGGAGCTCAGTAAAATCACTCATAATCCATTTTAGATAGCCAGCTCTGGTTTTTAGTAATTCAAACCACTGAGTCACTCGCTCCGGCAATGTTATTGCTAACCCCTGAGATGTTAGGCGATGTAAAATGGCTCCCACACAAATATCAGCCAGGGTCATTTTACCACCGGCAAGATAGGGGGCATGACTTAGCTGTTGTTCAATTATCTGTAAGCATTGCTCGCACTCTTGTATGTCCCGTGTGATTTGCTCCATACAACGGTTTTTTTGCGTTTTACGGTAATAGCCCCAAAATGTGGCCATAAAAGCAGGTTGAAAAATCACCTGTGACCAATCCATCCAGCGCTCATATAACGAACGCTGATAGGGCGATGCATAATACCAATCTGTAGTGCCATAACTTGCCGCCAAATAGCGTAGTACACTGTGCGACTCCCAAATAACATTATCGCCATCCACAAGTACCGGCACTTTTTGCAACGGGTTCAATGCTAAAAAGTCATCACTATCAAGGCCGCCAAAACGACCACCCACTTCAATATGCTGATAACTCATGCCCAGCTCATCCAGAAACCAGAGTACTTTTTGTACGTTAAACGAGGTTGTTCTTCCATAAACTTTCATTGTAATTCCTATTATTGATAATCAACCAAACTGAGATTTTCTTTTTTACACACGTTAATAATCGACTCTCGCTTAGCTAAGCGACGTAAATACTTGTTGAGGTACTCAAAAGAAAGCGGTGGTTGTTTTAGTTCATCCGCCCATATCGCAAGCATAAACAAGTAAAAATCGCAGATGCTAAGTTGCTCACCAACTAAGAATGTTTGATTTTCCAGCTGGGCATCCAGTAAAGCAAATATGTCGGCAATTCGCTTTTCTTGTGCAGCGACAATGGCACTGATATGACTGCTATCGATACTATGGCGCTGCGGATAAAAGTAGACCATGAGCTCAGCTTGCAAGGTATTCGTTAGATACATCATCCATTGCAAGCACGCAGCTCGATTGTGCTCACCTATTTGCGGAATAAGCATCTTAGCAGGATGTGCTTCAGCAAGATGAATACAGATAGCGGCACTTTCAAAAACGACTTGTTGAGCGTCCAATAATGTAGGTATTCGCCCTGCGGGGTTCAAGGATAAATAACTGGCTGCTTTATGAGCCTCGTTTTTTCTATCCACTAAAATTAATTCAAAATCAGTTTGCAGTTCTTCGAGGATAAAGTGCGGCGCCATACTGGCGTTGAGCGGGTAATAAAATAGTTTGTACACAATAAGTCCTTGTTACACTTTAATATCAACCATACATTAAACTACCACCGATTTATAATACTCTGTAAACCCTGTGAGTATATTTGTTGTAGCAATTGCCGATAAAATTAGCCCCATCACACGGCTAATAACGCTGGCGCCACTACTGCCAATCACTTTACTGATATAGCCCGATAACAGCATTAATATATAAACCACAAGCAAAACAGATAGCATAACTAACGCTGTTTGCAGTTGTTCCCAAATACTAAAAATAGCGTTTTCTGTTAACAATACAGCCGTTAAAATAGCGCCAGGACTGGCAATCGAGGGAACAGCAATCGGATAAATAGCGGTTTCTTTATCCGATTTAACAAGCAGCTTGAGTTCTTCTTCGGGTTTGCTATCACCAAATATCATACTCAATGCAAATAAAAATAAAACAATTCCCCCTGAAATTTGAAACGCAGGTAAGGGAATAGATAAGGCTTTTAAGATTATTTCGCCAATCACGACAAAAAATATCAGCACTGCGGCCGAAGCCAATGTAGCCATTAGTGCAATGCGCCGTTTCGTTTTTGCATCGTACTTTTCGGTCACGGCAACAAATACTGGCACCGTGCCTATGGGGTCAATAACAGCAAAAAAAGTAATAAAAACAGCAATAAAGTCAATCATGCATTTTCCACCCTATTTTAATAGCTGTTTAGAAAGTAACATTTTAATTTAAACAATTGGATTAATTTTAAATATTTATAAGCAAACTGCCACAGTTGATTAGCGCGCTATATTTATAGCTTAAGTACTGATGTTAATTTTCAAAAGGGCCCACCATTAAAAAAGGGTTTTGCATGGCTGTAGCTAACTTACTTTAGGAAACTGCATCTAATTTATAGATGGCTGCAATCGTTTTAAAGTATTGATCTAGATCTAGTTTTTAATCGTTAATATTCTATATTGGTATAAGGGATGAACTTCAACAAGGTTTATCAATCAAAGTATTACATTCAGTAGCAAGTTAATTGTTATGAACTAAGCTTTTCAACATAGCGATTTATAGACCGAGTTTTATATTCCGATAAAGGAGCTAAAAATGAGCAATTCAGGTGCGGGTAAATGCCCAATCATGCATGGTAGCAATACACAATCGTCTAATTCCAATACTGATTGGTGGCCAAAGGCCTTAAATTTAGACATTCTTCATCAACACGATACTAAACCTAATCCCTATGGCGATGACTTTAATTACGCTGAAGAATTTAAAAAATTAGATCTTGAAGCCGTTAAAACCGATTTAAAAAATCTGATGACACAAAGCCAAGATTGGTGGCCTGCCGATTGGGGTCATTATGGTGGCTTGATGATCCGTATGGCGTGGCACTCAGCAGGATCATACCGTTTAGCTGATGGCCGTGGTGGTGGCGGTACAGGTAACCAACGCTTTGCTCCTTTGAACTCATGGCCTGATAACGCTAACCTTGATAAAGCACGTCGCTTACTTTGGCCTATCAAGAAAAAATACGGTAATAAGTTATCGTGGGGCGATTTAATTATTTTAGCCGGCAATATGGCTTATGAATCAATGGGCTTAAAAACCTTTGGTTTTGCCGGCGGGCGTGAAGACATTTGGCATCCAGAAAAAGACGTCTATTGGGGCGCGGAGAAGCAATGGCTTGCGCCAAGTGATGAACGTTACGACAACGTAGCAAAACCAGACACCATGGAAAACCCGTTAGCTGCAGTACAAATGGGGTTAATTTACGTAAACCCTGAAGGCGTAAACGGCCAACCAGATCCACTCAAAACTGCGGCACAAGTACGCGAAACTTTTGCTCGCATGGCGATGGATGACGAAGAAACAGCAGCGCTCACGGTGGGCGGCCATACGGTGGGTAAAACCCATGGCAATGGCAGCGAAGAGAATCTTAGCCCAGAGCCTGAAGCCGCAGATGTATTTGAGCAAGGCCTAGGTTGGAACAACCATAAAACGCGCGGGATAGGCCGCGATACTATGACATCAGGCATTGAAGGTGCGTGGACAACTCACCCAACTAAATGGGATAACGGTTATTGCTATCTACTGTTAAATTACGAATGGGAGCTTACCAAAAGTCCAGCGGGTGCAAACCAATGGGAACCGGTAAACATTAAAGAGGAAGATAAACCTGTTGATGTTGAAGATCCATCAATTCGCTTAAACCCGATTATGACCGATGCCGATATGGCAATGAAGATGGACCCAAGCTATCGCAAAATTATTGAACGTTTTTATAATGATTTTGACTATTTCACTGATGTGTTTGCACGGGCTTGGTTTAAACTCACTCACCGTGACTTAGGCCCTAAATCTCGCTATTTAGGTGCAGATATACCAAGCGAAGATTTGATCTGGCAAGATCCCATCCCAAGCGTAGATTACACATTATCTGATGCTGAAATTAGCGAACTTAAAGACAAACTGCTAAATGCAGGCATTAGCGCCAGTGACTTGATCAGCACTGCATGGGATAGCGCCCGTACTTATCGTGGCTCTGATCACCGTGGTGGTGCCAACGGTGCACGCATTCGCTTAAACCCGCAAAAAGATTGGCAAGGTAACGAGCCTGAAAAACTTGCTAAGGTGTTAACGGCCCTTGAAACAGTACAAGCAAGTTTAAGCAAACCGGTGAGTTTAGCGGACTTAATTGTACTTGGCGGTACAGCAGCCGTTGAGCAGGCAGCAAAAGCTGCGGGTGTCGATATCACCGTACCATTTGCAGCAGGTCGCGGCGATGCGAGCGACGACATGACCGATGCAGAGTCGTTTGATGTATTAGAACCAATTCATGATGGCTTTAGAAACTGGCAGAAAAAAGATTATGCTGTTTCAGCCGAGGAGCTACTTTTAGAGCGAGCACAACTGATGGGGTTAACAGCCCCTGAAATGACAGTACTACTTGGTGGGATGCGTGTACTAGGCACTAACCACAGTGGCAGCCAGCATGGTGTATTCACCGATAACGTGGGTACATTAAGCAATGACTTTTTTGTTAACCTAACCGATATGAACTATCGCTGGGAACCGGCAAGTAAAAGCACGTACAACATTGTTGAGCGCAGCTCTGGTAATACTAAATGGACCGCAACCCGCGTAGATTTAGTGTTTGGCTCTAACTCTATTTTACGAGCCCTTGCTGAATTTTATGCGCAAGACGATAACAAACAGCGCTTTGTACAAGACTTCGTTAATGCATGGGTGAAAGTAATGAACGCAGACCGCTTTGATATTTAATTAGAGCAAAAAAACAGTTTATAACTTAAGCGCGAGAGTTAATATTCTCGCGCTTTTTTATGCTTGTTTAACTTGATAACAGAATTACTTAATTATCTTTGCAGTCATGCAGTGATGTCTTTTTTGACATATCAATGATTAGACATTGATCAGGTAGCGCATTGCTAAGATTACTATAAATAGAGAAAGCTTGCGTAAGTGCTATTTTTAGCTGACAAAGAGTCCCGTCATTATTACTTTTTCTAGCCAATTTATTTTTACATTCAGCCGTGCTATTTAATAATTCTCTCATAGTTTGGTAAGTCTGTTGTGTGGACTCACTTATATCAGCGAAAGCCAGTGAGCCGGCATTACGCACTAAATAAAAATCAGCAATAAAATCCAGCACTGTTTTAGTCTGCAATTGTTGCTGTTGTACTTTTGATAGCCCACTGTCATCACTCAGTAAGGAAATAACCTCTAATAACGACATTTTCTGTACTTTATCGCGAAAGTCCGCGGGCCACTCACGAGGGATAAATCGCCACCTCGCCAATGCTTGTAAGTGTTGCTTACTAAAACTTTGATAGTTCTTAGCCGTTAAAATACGTTTATCCCATACTTGTGCAGGCGCATTCTTTTGTAAATAGTCATGCTCTGTTTGGTAAGCGCTAAATAACGTATCAAAATGAGGCACATCATCAATCGTTATTGTATCGACTTTAGCGAGTTGGTTATTGAGAGTAACTAATTTGTAAGCAGGCCGATAAGCCGCTATCGAAGGGGCTTGTATATTAAATAATGTATTATGCTCAGTTTCAATAATTGCAGTGTCATTCATGTGCATATGGCCACCAATATGCAGCTTTAAACCTGTTTCTGCTAACAACTTACGGGTATTAAGTTCAGGCTCTCGAGCTAGCTGAAATGCAGACTCACCAAACAAAGATTTAATCGACTGCGTTTGGCCATCGTAAAACTCCCCCATCGGAAAATGACTAAACGCAACTAAGGTTTTATGTTGCTCTTTCGCGCGTTTAACAACATTGGTGATCCATTTCATCAAATAAGGTTTTTCAGTCAATACTTTGTTATAACCCGCATTGCCAGATCCTTGAAACACTAACGTGCCATTTTTAAACTCAGGAACATACACATTCGCATCAATTGCCAATAGCCAAAGCCCAGTGACAGGCTCTACTAAGTAGCTGGTATCGGGGACTTGTTTACAACGTGCTTTATTATTCTTCGCGCATTGCGAATAACTACGTTCAACCAGCGATACCTGCTCACCAAATGGCGTTTCCCAGAGTAAGTCGCGGCTATCTGGCTGCAAACCAAACGGTGCCATTATCTCTACAAGCTCTTGATAACCAGCATGCGCGATTTTATCGCTGCATACTAATGAGTGATTATCTTTAGCTACATGTTCACAACGAGGATGATCGGTTGAATAAATACCAATTTGCTGACCTTTAGAACCCAAAAAGTCTGATTTTCCGCCGGCGGTTTTAAATGGCCGAACCGGATCATGATTACCTGGAATAGCAAAAAAACGCATACCGTACTTTTTTGCATAATCGTCTAGTATCGTTTTTAAACCATTAAGATGCACAGGTTGGCCATCATCAGTAAAATCCCCAGGCAGGGCAACTAGCTTTACGCCTTTAGCGGCAATATCATCAAGGGTGGCGATTAACGCAAAGTAGTTTTCATTAAATAAGCGAGTTGAATGAATTTGCGCCTGCATGCTACGGATGCTCACCGCATCCTTTGCTTTATCGACTGGTATGCCCGCAAACCCCGCATCAGAAAAGTCCCCATAAATATCGTGAAAGTGAATGTCGGGAACAAAGGCTATTTGGGTGTTTGTAGCCGGCGCAGCAAAAAGCGGTGTACAGCTCAAAAAAATGAGCAATGAAATGAGAAACTTCATTTTAAATATCCTGTGACTGGAACACTTTAAACAAAAAAACCGGAAGCAAAATGCTTCCGGTTATTAGCTTTATAATATATTAAAATATTGCGCGAACACCTAATGCAAAGCGTCTTCCAGAGAACTCATACATTGATGGGAAAGCTGGATCTAATGTATATCCTTTAGTCGCTTCATCGGTAATATTAATGCCCTCTAATGTGAATTTTACTGAATCATTAATGCTGTAACCAAATGAGACATCTGTTTGACCATACGCATCACGGTAAACTGGATACATATCACGCTCAATGTACTCTACGTATTTATCTTTGTAGTTATATGAAATACGCGCATCAAAGCTTTCATTCTCATAATAAAAAGTCAGATTGTAAGTTTCATCGGCAAGACCTTCTGGCGGCGTTGGAATGCCTAAATCAGAAGCTCCAGTTAATGAGTTATCTAACGTAGTGTAGTTAGCGTTAACACCAAAACCTTCTAACATACTACTAAAACGAACAAATGGGATTTGCGCAATAAATTCAATACCGCTAACATCATACGACCCTTCAGCATTCACTTTTTGATAAACATCAAAGTCGTACACACCATCCACAGTGCCGTTATCGTTGTATTTTGTTACGCCTTCCACAACGCCAGTAAGTGACTCACGTACTACGCCTTCAATTTCTTTTTCAAAGTAAGAAACCGCCAATAAACCGCCTTCTTCTAAATACCACTCTAGGCCCACTTCCCATTGATCAGCATAAGTTGGTTTTAAGTCTGGATTACCATCGCGGTATTTAAACTCGTTTAAGCTCACTGTGCGTTTATAAGCAATATCGGTAAGGGCAGGGCGCATTAATGTTTCTGAAGCTGCAGCACGCAGTACTAAGTCATCGTTAAGTTCAAGGGTAAAGTTAACACTAGGTAATACATCCGAGTAGTTACCACTTTTTGATACTGGCGCTGAGGTGTAATCCGTTGAACCATCATCATTTTGTACTTGGTGATAGCCCGATGAATTTACGTCCGTCTCGATGTAGCGTACACCGGTATTCAAGGTTGCTGGCATATCACCGATATCAAACGCAAAATCAGCCATAGCGTAAATGGCCGTGGTTTTTTCTTCTACTTGGTAGTATTGATCGGGTTCAAAATCAACGGCAAAACCTGTATATCTCAGTTGGTCGCGGGCATAGCTATTTGAAATTTGACTCCAATCTTGCTTAGAAGACACCTCAGACAAGTACTCACCACCATTAACAAGATCTGAAATACTGCTAAGCTGGCTGTCAGCAAGGGTACGCGTGCCGACCCAAGACAAGTCGCCCGCTGATGGGCCCGTTACGCGGTTTGTACCGTAGTCGCGTTGTTTTGACTTATCTGTATAACGAGCACCAAACTGTACTTTACTTAACGCAGGGAAAAACTCTAAATTTAACTGACGTGAAAAATCCAATTGCGCTGCGTATTTATCATCAGAAATAGCCTCAAGGTTTACTTCGTTATAATCAAATAAATAAGCCTCTGGTGAGTTATACATATCAAAGGTATCTGGGTTATCACTTGGGATAGTTTCTGCGCCGGTACTGGTATAACGAGAACGTGTTGCACGATAAGCCGTGTGCTTTAAGTTGGTCGTCTCGGTTGTTTTATCTGCGCCACTGTAGCCGATTAAACCATACACATCCCACTCACCCACTAACCAGTCCATCGCAATGCTAAATTGCTGATAGTCAGTATCACTGCTGTTTTCTTTACTTAAAAATTCGTGTTGAGTAGCCGCATAGTCAACGTCGGTTAGAACAGTGATACCGTAATCACCTAGCGTAGAGCTATCATATTGATTAATGCGTTCTAAAGAGCTAACACTTGATGCGGCATAAGCGGATGCATCATATTCGTCTTCATGATCATCAAAATTACCCAGTAAGCCATCAAAGGTTAAGCTAAATTCGCTGCTAGGTTTATATTGTAATGATAGTGTTGCACCCCATTTTTCTTGCTCTGTTAAGTATGAACGATCGCCTACTTTATTTAAAAACACCACGCGGCTTGTTTCATCACTATCAAAGCGATCATTAATTGTTATACCGGTATCACGCTCTAATACGTCCGCAGCTTGGTCAGATTGCCATTGCGATGAGCCTTTCTTTTCTAAAAATCGAGAAAGGGGGCGAAAATCGATCCCTGAATTACTATCAGTACGATTAGTCCGTTGAGAGAATGCAAACGAGGCAAGTGCCCCCCAATCACCAAATATATCACTGGCTAAAAAGGTTAGTTTAGGATCTGATTTTTCTGATATTTCGTTATAAGCCCCTTCGACCGATGCCACTAACTTACGGCCGTCATAATCAAATGGTCTTGCTGTTGTGATTGCGACTGAACCTGCAATACCGCCTTCTTCATCCGCAGCCGTTGATGATTTTTTTACAGTAACACTTTGAATAATTTCAGAGGCAAACATATCAAATTCAACATCACGTCCGCCACTGCCCGATGCCGTAGCAAGATTATTGATTGATACGAACGTAAATTCACTCGGTAAACTACGTACATTCACCTTTTGACCTAAGCCCTTATTACGCTCAATAGTCACCCCTGGCATACGCTGTAGCGCTTCGGCTAAGTTTTGCTCAGGAAAATCCGCAATATCTGAAGCGACTATCGAATCAGAAAAGCCAATATTACTACGTTTTAAATCAATCGCTTGCTCTAAGCTTTTAATATAACTACCGGTTACGACGATTTGCTCCATCGCTTGATCTTCTTTTTCAGTTTCTTGTGCATAGCTTGGTGCTACAAATAACGAGCTAAGTGCTAATGCTAACGGTGATAGAGTAAAAATTCGCTTAGTCATCATGTTGGTCCTGTTGTATGTATTACGACTTTAAATTGATTTCGCTTCTAATGACGGTGCAAAAATTTAATAGGGGACGTATTTATTTGATGAAGTTTTTATGTCGGTTTTGCGACAGCGCGCTCATAAAAATGTCATCAAATGATCACATCAATATCCACTTTTTTGCTCTAGTATGGCGCCTAATTAAAGGAAAATGCTGTAAATACAATAAAATGATATCGCAAACACAACCGCCTCTATCGCTTGCAAGCAAGCAAAGTCAATCTCATCGACCATTGGTTAAATGTTTTATTGCGAATCAAGATGCATTAAAAAGTTTCTTTCGTCGGGCGGTTGGTGAACAAGCCGATGCGGACGATTTATTTCAAAAATTGTTGCTCAAAGCATTAAAAATAGAATGTACCGATCATATTGATAACCCACTAGCGTATGGTTATCGGATGGCACATCATTTAGTGATTGACCATCACAAAGAGCAAAGTAAATATCCCGAGTGCCTAGAGCATGAGCCATTAAGTACAGAGCTTTCCCTTGAAAACTTACTCGACCATGAGCAACGACTGCGTTTATATCAACAGGTACTCACACAAATGCCTGCGCTACGTCGTGATGTGTTTACTCGAAGGCGGTTACATGGCGAAAGCCGCCAACAAATAGCGCAAAGCTTAGGGTTATCAGAAGAAGCTGTAAAAAAGCATATTTCCCGCGCGATGGATATGCTCAAAGACGCAATCAGCGAATTTATTGCCGACTAAGTGTCCCCTTAATGAACGTTAAGTCGTTATATCAATAATAGAGATAGATAGAGAAATAACATGGTCACCTCATCCAAACATGACGATGAAAATAAAGATCCACTTAAGCAAGCGATTTGGCAAGATGCCGCACTCATTGCAGCATTACAAAAATTAGACTCACAAACACAAGTGAATCAGCCAACACAGGCAGAACCTAGCCAAGAAAAGCCTTTTTGGTTGTGGGGAAGTGCGCTTGCAGCCAGTATTATTGTGGCCGTGGTTGGCGTTATGCAATTAAGCTCAGAGGTAACCCCTGAAGCTTCTTCGCTCGTTGCTGCACAACAGTATTTTGCCACTCAAGCCACAGATGTTACTTTGTCAGATGGCTCTGAAGTTGCATTAAATACACACACTAATTTGCAATTTAATGAAAACGATAAAGCCAGACAAGCAACCCTGAGTAAAGGCGAAGCTTATTTTTCAGTAAAACGTGATGAACATCGCCCGTTCACCATCAATACCGGTAACGCAACAATAAGCGTATTAGGCACCGCTTTTAATATCGATAAAACCCTACGCGAAACCACAATTGATGTGTTTCATGGCAAGGTGGCGGTAACCACACCAGATAACGCACAGCGAGTAGAATTAGTAAAAGGGCAGCGAGCTCGCGTTCATAATAATCATATTATTGTAAGTACATTTAAAGCACAGCAGCCTGATTGGCAACTTGGCTGGCTTGATTTAGAAAATGTCACCATTAATGATGCTATTTTTCAACTTAATCGCTATACCGACAAACCATTAGTTCTGAGTAATGTGGATGCTAACTTACGAGTCAGCGGTCGTTTTAAAACAACCGATGTCGTTGGCGCGGCATCTTTAATCGCGCAATTAAACCAGCTTGAGGTTAATCGCTTTGACGACAGTATTGTATTGTCGCCAACAAACTAGTTTGAGCATATTTTTGCAGTTGGTGGCATTGTCATAAATTGTTCATTTATATTCTGCACACTGTCGTTTTATTAATGAAGTAGCAAGGCCGTTCATAGATGTTACGTATAAGCAGTTTTTTATGTGTAGCACTCTCGATTTTTTCTATTGCAGCAGATGCCGCAACGGCCAGTTTAATAGAGCAATTAACTGACCTATCTAAACGGTTTTCCACTGCGATAATATACAACACCTCATTACTAGCAGGCATAACCGTTGAGCCCAGTACTCAAACCACACTTGAGCAAACTCTTGATTTATGGCTGACTCCTAGGCAATTAAGCTGGCAAAAAACCGCTTCTGGCATCGTTATTTTTCAAACCGCAACATCAGTACCAGCAACGGCAATATCAATACTCGAAACTAACAATACGCAGGTGATTGAAGAAGTAACAGTAACCGAGTCATTACCTACACCATCCAATGGTGATGCCTATAACCACAATTACCAACAAGCAATTAACTACGCCCAACAAATAAAGAGTAACTATGTAGGGCAAAGCGAAATAGCAATAGGCGCAATGCTCAATCAACTGCCAGCTGAAAATCTTGCCGAGGCACTACAAGCAGTACCCGGCATAAGCATTACCCGCGATCGCGGTGAAGCCCTCAATATTAATGCGATGGGATTGGGTGCTGAGTATCAATTAACGCTATTTAATGGTCATCGCCTTGCAAATACCGAAAACGTTCGAAATTCAAACCAATATGGGCAACAACATCGCTTTGATATATTTAGCGCAGGATTATTTTCAAATATCGCGGTGTATAAAACCACAAACTCAAGCCTTCCTAGTGGTGCAGTAGGCGCTACAGTTAACTTGCTCAGCGATGACCCCCTTGCTTATCAAGACAATAACCTACAAGTTATGCTCACCACCGCTGCGCTTGAAGGTGAACAAAACCTTCAACCAAGCTTTGGATTAACAGGCAATGCCAAAACAGCAGATGGTGACTTAGCTGTGATGGTAAAAATGAACTATGAAAACCGTCTGCAACGTCAGTTTCAGTTTGAAACCTGGCACTGGGGAGAAAATGGCGGCGCACCGCAGCCTTACCAATGGCCTGATATTAATAAAAACATCTTGGTGCCTACAGATGGCTTAGCACTGACCATAGAAAACGAAGATCGCACTCGCGCAACATATTATGGCGCTTTAGCCTGGCAAGCTACTGAGCGTTTAAAGCTTAATACTCTGTGGTTTAGATCAGATACTGACTTTTCGTTTGATGAGCACCGTATTTCAATTAACCCACAAAGTCAGTCAGCTCAAGCACAGGTTAACGATGAAAATAATAGCTTAAACCAATTTGTGTTTAACGATGTAAATGCCAAAACTAGCCGTGAAGAATCCAACTTATATTATGCCAACCAAACCATACAAGTTGATGCTAACTGGCAACCAAGTGCGCATTTACCCTTAACGCTTTCGCCATTTTACAGTAGCAGTAAAGCAAACAGTAAAACCAAAGAACCTATCTCTCGCGTTCATGGGGCTATTTCGCCTATGCAGGCAAACGTAGTTTTACAAAATAAATCGGTTGATAGCTTTAATTTTGCAGGCAACCTAGGGTTGGTAAGTAGCTACTCACATATTAATCAAATGAGCAAACGCACTATTAATGTGCTTAATGAAGTGGACGAGTGGGGCATTGATAGTCATTGGAGTCGTGAAAATTATTGGGGCTTACAAGCGCTGGATATCGGCTTTTTACATTCAACTCAAAATTATGACTACACCCGCAAAGATATAAGTTTATCGCCCTCGGCTTTAGAGCAACTACCTAATTTAGATGGTCGTTGGCTTGAACCAATCACTAATAAATTTTCAGCTGAGTTTATCAACGCAGATGTACAGCCTTGGCTAATCCCAAAAAGTGACCTTTTTCAACTTTATGATATTGATTTATCGTTCGCTGAAATGAGCGATAGTGACCGATTAAATAGTTACAAAGTAAGGTTTGTATCAAAGGAAGGATACATCTCTTCAAAGTGGCAATTTGAGCAAGTAACGTTAAGTACAGGCTTGCGATACAGCAATACATTAAGTGAAACAAAAGGCTCACAGCATGCAACAACAGGGGAATTAGCGCCCATCAATAGCAGCAATAATGATAGCACTTGGTTACCGTCAGTTAATTTAAAATGGCAGCCTTCGCAATTTTGGCAATGGCGGGCAGGCTTTAGCCGCTCTTTAAATCGGCCGAATTACTCAGATTTAAACCCAAAGCTGCATGTAAACTCAGGAGGTCTACCTTATGCAGAGCTTGGTAACCCCAATTTGCAACCGGTTATAGCCAACACTAGTACCCTCTCCGTTAACTGGCAACAACCAAGCGTCAGCGCACAATTGCTGGGCTTTAATCACCACATGAATAACTTTATTGTTGAGCAAGCAGCAAGCTTTAATTATCAAGGCCAGCATTACAACTCTTTGCAACGTACTAACGATGGCCAAGCTCAAGTCAATGGCTTACAAGCAAGTAGCCAGTGGCAATTACCGCAATATAGCCAGTGGTTCTTACAAAGCCAATTATCAGCAAGCATCACCCATATAAACAAAGCTGATGTAAGCACCTTAGCTGGCAATCACTTAAAAGTTGCAGGAGTCTCTGACTGGACAGGTAACCTGCGCTTTTTGGTCAGTGATGATAAATGGCAAGCTGCATTTAATATTAATTACCGTAGTGACTTTTTGGAGCAACACGACATTAGTAATAATGCCAATAGTTATGTTGAAGGCTACACCAGCACAGATTTAAGCTTTAGCTGGTTTTACTCAGCCAATGCCAGCCTGCGCTTAGATTTATTTAATGCCACCAATGAAACACTCACCCGTACAGCAAAAACTGACGGCGCCAGTTCATTACTCAAAGCTGAAGAATTTGGCCGCCGCGTGGTAGTTAGCTTGTCATTAAGAATATAAGTTTTTGAATTTACCACACGTAAACAAAGATCGCTTTTGTAAACCCCCATTACGTTTTGAGTAAAAATAATACAAGCAACTAATGTTTAAAGCTAGCTTATGCAAACCCAGTAGCCGCTGAGTTAATGGCTTGCTAGTATCGAAATGATACATAACGATAATTACCTCATGCAATCCTCAAAAAAAGACGAAGATGGCCCAAATACACATGTTTTATATAGCCAAAGTGAAGGTGGCATAAATTGGGGTGAGTTTAAATCGGTATTAAATAAAGCAGGCACGTCACTAAAAGGCGTTATTGAACAGGATTTAAAAGCCTAACAACCGGCCTTTTAGTAAATATGTTAGCGATGAGCTAGAGCCTAGCTGGTTTATCAATAAAGCAAACAACGTGGTTATGACTTTTCGTGACCAACAAACTCTACCGACCATGCAGTATCAAGGTAAATACAAACGCATTGGTTACAGCTACCCAAAAAGTTATCTTTGGCAAAAAAGCTTATTTATAAGCTACGCAGTTAACAAAGAAGACATAGCCGTAACAAAGCTAGACTTAGCGCAGTTTCAGGAAGCCGTTAAATAAGAGCTTTCAAGCAGCAACATAACTGAGATGCAGCGCAAGCTCTTTAGCTCGACTGTAAGCATTTTCTAGTGATTGTTGATGACGAGTATCGGCAAACTCTTGATACTCACAGGCAATTTCATGAATTGTGCTCACGCCTAAATATTTGCTCAACGTACGTAAGTGCGGCACTAAATGGCTCATATGCTCACGAATACCACCTTGCTCAAAACCAAACTCACCGCTTGAGGTGATCACAACCAAAGTCTTACCGCCAAGTAAAGGCAGCAGCGGAAAGTTTCCACGGGCCAGATCAAAATCAAAAGTTTTGTTGATCCTAACAACTAGATCAAACCAGGCTTTCAGCTGCGCTGGCATACCATAGTTATACATAGGCGAGGAAATCACAATAATGTCAGCACCAGCAATTTCTGCAATGAGTAAGTCTGACAACGCCAGTAACTGCTTTTGCTCATTAGTCTTTTTATCATCAGGAGTAAATACCGCACCTATCCAGTCTTGGGTAATAAAAGGCGGCGGATTCACACCTACATCACGATAAATATACTCATCTATGCTTTGCTGCTGAGTAACGCTCTCTATAAAACGCTTAGCTATATTTTTAGAGATTGAATCATGATCTGGATTGTCATTTTTAACGGCTCTGATGCTTGCATCAATGTGTAGTAGGGTGGTCATGCTGTTTATCCTGTTAGTAATTGTGCGGTCATCATCCAACTAACAGAGGCTTTTCACAAACGAGTTAACCTCAGCTATAAATAAGTTATACTCATCTATAGTCAATTTTATTATTTGCCAATATCACTTATGCAAGTATCACTACAAGCGCTTAAAGCCTTTGAAGCTGCAGCGCGTTTAGGCAGCTTTAAAGCCGCCGCTGATGAACTCTCACTCACGCCAACAGCGATTTCACACCATATAAATAATCTTGAAAGCCGTTTAAATGTGGATTTATTTTACCGCCAAGTAAGAAAGATCACTCTCACTCCCACTGGTGAATATTTAAGTGCGGCCACAAGTGACGGCTTTAACCGCATCGACCAAGCACTGGCAACTGTGCAAGCCACAGGGGCAACAGTTAAAATAACCACCACCTCGTCACTGGCCGCCCTGCGCTTAATACCCGCATTGCAGGAATTATCAAAAAGTCAGCCCAATCTTGAGGTAGATATATCAACCAGTGAAGCCATTGACAAACAATTGCACACATTACCCATTCGCTTTGGCCAGCAGCGCAATATAAACGCAGACGACATTATAAAAACCGAACATTTTAACCTGTTTGGCTCATACAAAGCCGCCGATATCCCATGGCAAAATGGCCCTGTTACGCTCTATACCACAAAATGGAAAAACAACGCGCTAAGTGAGCCTCCAATTAAACAATGGCTTACTCAAAACAACTTAGATCCTGCTTTGTTTATTATTAAAACCTTCGACCAAGAGCTATTTGGCATTCAAGAAGCTATGGCAGGCTCAGGACTGGTATTTTGTTCAACCACGCTAGTACAACGATTATTAAACACCGAGTTACTTAAAAACTTTAATACTCAAGCAGTTGAATCTGAGTTTTGTTATTACATACCCAATAAACAGCGTTTTCAAACCCGAGATACACGCCTAGTTTTAGAATGGGTAGAAGGGCTGTTGAATTTATAAATGCTAGTTATAAATCAAATTAAGTAATAGCTAAAAGTAGGGGGTTACTGATTTATCTTATTGCTTTAGACTTTGTCTAATAGGCAAAATAAGGATAAAGGGTCAGTCAATAAATATTATGTCTGAAGTCAATATTTGCTCCCCTGGGTTTCTATGTAAGTTCACACTAAGCAATTAGGGGTTATTCATTCTTTCGAAATGATCTTTTAAATTGCCTACTATGTTATGGCATAGAATTATGAACGCCCTCTTCATCTTGTGTTAATCATTAGCAGCCCGTTAAACATGGCGCTATAAATATGTTATTTTATCCGCTGATATATTTAATAGCTATGGAAAGATAAATGAAAATACTCATATGGATTGGAATTATATTTTTAGTCATCCCCCTTGTTGGTGCCTTAATTGCTCTTATTATTGGCTTATATGTTAATAATCCTAGCACGCATAACGCGACTGCTTTTGATAGTAAAATTAGCAATCAATATTACCTACAAGACGGTAAAGTTGTTTATGTTTTAGATGGCAATTTTTTCCAAATTGGAGGCTCTCCAGTAGAAGGAGCTGACCCTGATACGTTCAGTGTGATTAGTCAGTCTTACGCTAGAGATAATAATAGTGTTTATTACAACGGAAGACGGGTTGAGGGTGCTGATCCTAATTCAATTCAGTTGATAACATCGGGTATTAATACAAGTAAAGATGAATCTGGTTATCTTGTTAGTGGTGGCAAAGTTTTTTGTTATGGACAAATGATAGAAGGTGCAGACGCCGCTTCGTTCTCTTATTTGTTGGGCTCATACGCCATGGATAAAGAATATTTATATTACTACATCGATGACAAATTTCCACGTAAAACAATGCCTGAAGCGATTAAAAATGCGAACGAGCGTTATATTCGTCATGGTGAGCAGGTAATTTATCAGGGAAAAATAATTAGTAACGAAGCCAGTCGTTTTAAAATTATTAATGATGAGTATGCCGTAGACGGACAGCATGTTTATTCACATGGTGAGGTTGTTGAAGGCATGGTAGCCGATGGCTTTACGGTGATTACGCCTTACTACAGAAAAGATAAAAATCAAGCGTACTATTTTAATACACCCATTCCAGAAAGTGATCCATCTACATTTAAAGTATTAAATGATTCTGTTGCCAAAGATGGTAAGCACGTTTACTACAACGGTTATATTGTTGACAATAGAACGGTGGCAGAAGTGAGCCGGTCTGATGCCAGCGAGCTTGAGAAGATGTGGAAATGGAATTCTCTTCACTTAAGCCCAACGCGGGTGATTCTGGTTCCTACTGATGATGTTGAAGACATTACAAATAATTTTTATGCTTACAATAACGAAGTGTATAGCAGAAATAATAAACTTGTCGGTGTTGAACCTGAAGATGTGGTTATTCTTGATGAAGATGAAAAAATATTTGTCCGTATAGAATCTCAGGTTTTTTATTATAATGTTGTAGTTGAGGGTGCAGATCCAAACACTTTCACTGTAATAGCCGATCGTTTTTCAAAAGATGCTAAGCATGTTTACTGGGAAGTGTATAAGGTAGTCGATGCCGACCCGTTAACCTTTGAATATGAAGAAAATTTATATGCAGACGAGAACGATGCGGGTGAGTACTACTTAAAAAGATGGGAATAAACGCTCAAAGGTACAGGGTATGGCTATCTACTCTGTATCTTTATTGTGTATTCGACTATGACTTCCAAACAGTCTGATAAGCCCTTACGACAATATCGACGTTTGAAGATCTTGCCAAGTCTTTTCGGGCATTGTGCAGTAAACAGGCATAATCAAGCGCATGCTCAGTACACACAGAAAAAGGCATATAGTTTTGCATTAAGCTCCATCTAAATGAGTATTCTTGCTGTTTTTCACGCTAGGTAGTTGAAAATGCGTGTGCGTTATCGCCAACCATATTTTCAAGTAACGACACCACGCCATGAGTGTTTATAAGTGTACCGTATACATCAAACGCCAGTGTAGTTGCCATTAATGACTCCTGTTTAAATCGTTACTAAAACGCGATTTTATCGCTCAGCTTAATCACCATATCAGGTAATAAAGTACAGTAACACTACCGGCGATTTAAGCACCCACTGTAAACCCCGTTACGATTTGGTTAAAAATACGCACGGTAAGATTGTGTTTGTTGTGGTCAACTAATTCCAAGCAGTGAATTAAGTTTTTCTTCTGCTACACCATGTGATTATGGCTATGTGGCCTGCGCCAATTATAATAATTCATCAAGAAGCTAAGATCTTTTTCAGCGTCTTGATAATTACTATAACCCAATGAGGGAACCCATTCTGTTTTTAAACTTCTAAATAGGCGCTCCATCGGCGCATTGTCCCAACAATTCCCTCGGCGGCTCATGCTTTTTTATCCGGTAACGCAATAACTTTTACTAAAACCTCTTTGCGCCGTATTGGCTTCCTTGATCTGAGTGAAACATCAATTCAGATGGTTTGCCTCGTTGCTCGTAGGTTTTATCTAATGCTATTCTTTCCGTCTAGTTTTTAGATAATAATTAAGACAGATGTAAGCTCTAACTCTTTGTACTAATTATTTAAAAGGATCGTTTAGTGATACACAATATTTCAAAATATAGTTTTTTTTGTTTAATTTTATTGCTCATTTCATTGAGTGCTCATGGGCGTAGCCAGTCGAGTATGTTTTGCGAAATATCCTCTATCGAGGGCCAAGCAGTCACAATTAATAAGAAAAAGTATGATAATGACCTCAAATATGACTTTCAGCTTATAGATGAACATAAAATAATAACCGTTACAGTAGGAGTTATAAGACCTGAGCACGACTCTATTTTATTTAAAAACTCAGCGAAAGAAGCATCGAAGATTGAAATTGTGGAAGACTCACACAAAAGATATGAAAAAATGTGGGAAGAGGAGCTTTTTTATACGGTGACTTTATTACATTCTAAAAACTATATTTGGGAGCAACGTACTGCAAAGCTATCAATTTGGAAAGCTACGTTTAATGAGCATTATAGATTAATAGGCTTTTGGTCAGCAGCAAGCGACGAGGAGATGTTCACTCTTTCATTAAATGCACTAAACGCTTCTAATCAACAGGAATTGGTGCCAACTAATGTAATAGCAAATACTGTTGATGAAATACTTAGCCAGTGCAAAATAAAATCATTAAAAAACGAAATCTAAAAAGTTAAAGGGCTCACTAACACTGCTTCAAATTAACTCTCTACTGGTCAAAAGCTTTACCTTAGCTGTAAACCCCCGTTACATTTTGATTAAAAAAGCCACACGCAAACAATGGTTAACGTGTGGCTTTTTAGCCTTTAACTTTTTTTAATGTAATTACTTATTTAGTAAGTTCTTTTCAAAAAAGTCAGCCATCATGGTGTGGTAGTGCAAGGCGGTGCCTTTACCTTCACTTAGACTATGTGAACGGTTAGGGTATTCAAAAAACTCAAACTGCTTGTTGTACTTAACAAGTTCGTTAATTAAACGCTCTGAGCCTTGATAATGTACATTATCATCGCCTGTGCCGTGAATAAGCAATAGTTTACCAGTTAGGTTTTTGGCAAAGGTAATTGGCGAGGTGTTATCGTAACTCTCAGGATCGGTCTTTGGGTTACCTGCATAACGCTCTTGGTAGATAGTGTCGTACAAGCGAATGTCTGGCACGGGCGCTGAGGCAATACCGACTTTAAATTTATCACCATGGCGGAACAATAAGTTAAGGGTTGAGCTGCCGCCGCCTGAGTGACCCCATACACCAACACGGTCGGTGTCTATTACATCCCAGCGTTTAGCCATGGCATCAAGCGCATCAACTTGGTCTTGTACTGTGATTGAGCCGATTTTTTTATAAATCGATTTACGCCAATCACGGCCTTTTGGTGCGCGTGTACCACGATTATCAACCGATGCCACAATAAAGCCTTTTTGCGTTAATAGTGATTTATACAAGTAGCTGTCGCCTTCAAAGCGGTCTTGCACTGTTGAGCCCCATGGTTCGCCATACACGTAAAAAATAATTGGGTATTTTTTACTGTTATCCATGTTTTTAGGGAACATAATGTAGCCGTCAAGCTCAGTGCCATCCTGCGCATTTACTTTAAAGAACTCGTGGCTTGGTAAGCTTTGCTCAGCGAGTTTTTCTTTCAGCTCTTTATTTTCAACTAAGGTTTTAACATTACTGTGATCGCTTACTTTAATGATCTCTTTAATTGGCGGCGTGCCAAATTGTGAGTAAGTGTGCATTGCCCATGAGGTATCTTTAGACATGTAATAGCTGTTTGAACCTTGAAATTCAGCAGGCGTTACGCGTACAGGTTTACTACTACCATCCAAAGACGTACTAAATAAATAACGTTGACCTGCATTGTCTGGCGAAGCGGTAAAATACATCACTTTTTTATCTTCGTTTAGCGCCAGCATATCAACAATATCGTAATCACCTGGGGTTAAATCGATAATGATTTTGCCATCGCGAGATACACGATAAAGGTGACGCCAGCCGTCGCGCTCGCTGTGCCAAATAAAGAACTTACCATCTTTTGACCAGTTGGCTTTGTAAAACCACTCGATAAAAGCATCGTCTTTATCTTCTAAAATTTTGGTCAATTGCTGTTTTTGCCAATCGAACAGCCAAACCTTGTTGTGGTTTTGCGGGCGGTTTAAGTCTTGGATCATTAATTCCTTACCGGTGCCTGCCCAGCTAATACGAGGAATATAGCGGTCGCGATTATCGCCTTCAAGTTTGGCCCAGCGGGTTTTCTTATCAGCAAGGCTAACAACCCCCACGCGTACTGCCGAGTTAGTTTCACCGGCTTTTGGGTAAGGAAACTCTTTTAAGGTAGGATAGAGCTCGTCGGTGTTATTGATCATGGTGAAAAACTTAACGCCGCTGGTATCTAGCTGCCAATAGGCGATTGATTTGTTATCTGGGCTCCAACGAAAGCCATCAGCAATGCTGAATTCTTCTTCGTAAACCCAATCAAAGTTACCATTAACGATTTTAGCGCTACCATCGGTTGTAAGCGCTGTTACTTTGTTGCTGCCAACCGCTTGCATATAAATGTTGTTATCGCGCACGTAAGCCACTTTTGAGCTGTCTGGCGAGAACTTAGCAAACATCAGTTTTTTAGGTTCTGGTTGCTCACCGCCGAGTTGCTGTAATTTATTGGTTTCAAGGTTTAAGAGCCAAAAATCACCACGGCTACGAGAGCGCCACACTTGCTCACTGTTGGTAAATACCATCAACCATTTGCCATCTTTTGACCACTGGTAGCTTTCGATTGCAAATGACTCATCTGCGCCCTCAGGCAGTAGTTTTTCAAACTCAACTAGAACTTTGCGGCCAGTACCATCGGCATTGTAAAACACAATGTCGTTGCCTTTTACGCCGTGCTCTTTTTCGTCATCTGCATTGGCATTTTCAGCGTCGTCTTTTTTATCTTTTTCGTTTTCACGTTCTTCAAGCACGGTGTAGCCGGTGCCATCATCAAGCCATTTAAAGTAAGTGCTACGCTGCGCTTTGAAATATTTATCTTTATAGATTTGTTCAAGCGACAGTGGATTGCTAATTTGTGTCATTGTTGTAGTAGCCGTAGAATCAAGTGTTACAGAGCAGCCAAACAGTGACAGCCCAGCCAGTACCGACAAAACCAGCCCAGAGGTTTTAAGTAATTTCATGTAGTGATCCTAAAAGGGGTTAGTGCGCGTGTATTTATTTACAGGTCGCATTAGCAACACTTTAGCAAAAATTACCTATAAGATCTGAACGTTTGTCGCAATAACTCTTAGGTTAAACCCAAAACGTACAAAGTACGGCTACTGCCAAAGATACATACTGGCCTTTTTGCCAGAAATTTCTAACTCGTATACGTTTTCACACGGGCGTTGTGCCGCGCCATAACATACATGTAGAGGCAGTAAATGCTCTTCTCGTGGATGACAAAATTGTGCCCCTGGTGCTAGTTTCCAGTTCGTTAAACGTTGCTTGCGCTCAGACTCATCAAGCTTAGGGTTTGCTAAGGTGTCAGTTAACCATTGCTCAAAACTCTGGTTGAGCTTTTGCGTAGCCGTTGTTTGTTTAGCAAAAAATGCCTGCATGTTATGAAAGGTAAAGCCGGAGCCAATGATCAATAAATTTTCATACTCTATTTGCTGCAACACTTGGCCAATTTTGAGGTGCATTGCGGGATCAAGGCTCGGGTTTAGCGAAATTTGCACACATGGAATATCAGCCTCAGGAAACATGATTTTTAATGGTACAAACATGCCATGATCAAAGCCTCGTTGGGTATCAAGGTTGGTAGCAATACCATTGCTTTTTAAAGCCTGCTGCAGTTGTTCAGCAAGCTTTGGCTCACCAGCACAAGGGTAAGCTAACTGATACGCCTGCTCGGGAAAGCCGTAGTAATCATAAATTAATTTAGGTGTTGCTGAGGCTGTGATTGCAATAGGGTTTGCTTCATAGTGAGCGCTGATCATTAAAATAGCACTAGGCTTAGTAATTTTAGCGGCAACTGATTGCAAACAAGTCACCATCTCTTTATGGCTTGGCTCACCAAGCAGCGGTAATGGGCCGCCGCCATGAGATAAAAAGAAAACATTTGTTTGTTGCATACTAACCCCTTAATTAATCAATGTGGTTATTATAATGCACGCACAAATCCAAATTAACTAGCCACAAAAATGCACAGCTAAAGTGCATTTATTAAGGTTTAGATACCATCAACCAAACCACGATACTGGCAGGGGTCACGCCCTTAATACCTTGGCTTAACTTCTCGCAGCTGAGTATTTTTAGGCTGTACTTCTTTGCATAACTACTCTGTATCTCAGCCGCTGAAACACTATAAGGTGTGCCACAGCGCTTAGATTGATCATACACACAAGTGATCAATAACTGTGGTGCAGCATTACTCAAGGTAATTATGTGCTGAGCATATTGATTACGAATAGCGTATGGCAGCGCCACCAATGCGCCGCGATCATAAATAGCATCAACATGACCTAAATGATCTGCAGTTAAAGCGAATACATCCCCCACCCAAATGCAGATCCCCTCGGCCTGATACGCGCTAAGTAAACCGTGCTTAGTTACTTTTGGCGTGAGCGCTAACTCAATAAATAACTGCCGAACAGCAAGCTCACTGAGTTCAACACCCACAACGTACATGCCTTTATTAAGCAAATAATGAATGTCGACTGTTTTGCCACACAAAGGGATAAACACACGGCTACTAGCAGGTAAATTTAAGTTAGTAAAATAACGATCTAAACTAGGGTTTACTTTACCGTCATGAAAACCAATGTCATTGCTTTGCCAGCGCTTTAACCAATATTCAGCCTGCATTACCCCCCCTTCAACTGTAACAGCGCAACCGCAGTTAAATACATGCCAATACCAAATATTGCATGCGATAGTGCACTTTTGAGCCTTGCAGCCATTGGCTTTGCCGTTTTAGCTGCAGCAATGCCAAGCCCAAGCGCAGGCTGCATAATAAAAAACGGGATAACAACGCTAAGCAGCCCAAACAACAGCGCAGGCATTAAGCTTGGCGCTGCAAGCCAGTTATCTGGCATCAGTAATAAAAATAGCAGCGCAAAAATAACCCCGATAAAGTAATGACTAAACCAACCAATTGCGCATTCGTTCGGTTGCACAGCGGCTTTATTAATAGCTAGGTGTTGCCACTTGCCATAGCGCATAAAGCATAGCCAGCGCCCCACCATACAAAAGTTTAAAGAGCTAATACCAAATTTACTAAGTAGCAACGCCCACAGATCAAGTATCGCGGTTGCACCGCTCCCTATAACGATCACTGCTAACCAATCAATCGCTGAAAACATAATGTCACCCTTTGCTGAAAACTAAGTCACTATGATATAGACTTACAAAAACGTTAAATACAAAGCTTTAATCAAACTTAAATTGCAAAAGTGGAATCATGCTAGATGATATAGTGCTGTTTGTGCACATAGTACAACAAGGAGGATTGTCTCAAGCGGGGGAGTATTTATCGCTGCCTGCGGCAACAGTTACGCGGCGTTTACAGCGCCTTGAATCTCGCCTTGGGCAAAAACTGCTGCATCGCTCTGCACGCCAATGCACACTCACACAACAAGGACAGGTGTACTATCAAAGTTATGCCAACTTAGTTGAGCAATTTGAACAAACTCGTTATCAACTTAATCAACAAAAAGAACAACTTAGTGGTAAGCTAAAAGTGCTCGCGCCACTGAATATCTGTCATGGTTTTTTAAAGCCGATGTGGTTGTCGTTTTGCAAGAAATACCCTGATATTCAGTTGGAGCTGATTTTAAGTAATCAACTTGACGATATTATTAAAAACCAAGCTGATTTAGCGCTCAGGATCGGCCCTCAAGCTGATTCGTTATTACAGCAAAAAAAGCTCGCAGAAGCCGACTCTATCTTAGTCGCATCACCTGAGTACCTAACAAATGCAGCAAAACTTGTTGAACCGAACGATTTAAAACATCACCGTTTAATTGGTACAACACTTAGAAATAAATGGCTATTAACGAACACGCAATCATGTGCTACTTACACACACATGTGCCGCTTTAAAAGCATTTATAACGATACTGGCTTTGTAAAATATCAAGTTGCGGATCATCAAGGTATCGGTTTGTTACCGCGCTTTGAAATTATAAATGAGCTACAAACAAAAGAGTTAGTTAGAGTATTGCCACTATGGCAAAGCCTGCCGCGAGAAATTTATGCCATTTGGCCAAGTGGTCGTTTACTTAGTAAAAAAGCGGTTTGTCTTAAAGATTATATGCATAACTTTATCAGTGAACAGTTACCGAACAGTTAAATGTTTTTGTGCCACTGGTACTGCATTTGTTTTGCCGTAAGCTCTGCAAGCTCAGAGCTCCCCAGCTCAGTAACTAATTGCAAGCTCATATCAATTCCTGCAGAAATACCCGCTGAAGTGGTGAATTTACCTTGTGATACCCAGCGCTTATTGCTGATCACATTTAACCGAGGGAACATATTAGCGAGATCCGCAAGATCTTCCCAATGCGTAGTCACCGTTAAGCCATCGAGTAAACCCGCTTTGGCCAGTAAAAAAGCGCCTGTACACACTGAGGCAACTTTAGCAGTAGCACCAGCGGTTTCTCGGATCCAGTTTATTACGGCTGGTTTTTCAAGCTCATGTGTATGTATACCACCGACAACAATGAGTAAATCAATCGCGGGGTGATCAGCAAAACTGTAATGGGGGTTTACACTAAAACCTGCACGGGCAATTATCGGCCCGGCATGCTCTGCCACAAAAAATACCTGCCAATTATTGTCTGCTAAACGCTTTGCCGTGCTAAACACTTCAAATGGGCCTGAAAAATCCAGCACTTCGGCATCATCGTAAATATAAATAGCAATGTTCATAATGTGTTTTCCTTAGCTTCCTCTGCATCGAACATTAACTTTAACCACCTTAAGTCTTTTGCATCTAAGTTTGCTTGTTTATGTAATGAGGGATCATCATAAACATCTTTATAGACATGGCAAATCGCTACTTCGGTTAACTCACGCCATTTGTCGTCATTAAACTCTGATAGTGAGCCATCTGCTAAATTAAAAGAACTGATAGGATCATGCTCAGCTTCAGTCGTTCTAAGAGTTAACTCTAACTCTTGTAAAATAGGGTTGATCAACTGTAGCGTATTTGCGGCCTCAAACTCTGCAATTATATTGCTTTGGGCTGCTTTGATTTCTTTTTCAAGTTGATATTGAGACAATTTATCGGCAGAGGCACGCACACCATATTTATTCAGTAGGCCAGTGATACTTGGCAGCATAGCTTTAGCTGCAATGCTGGCTCCTAACAATGGATTTGCAATAGCCGCTAAGCCACCAACCAACAGCATTCCGTAAGTGAGCTTTTTATCTAAGGCATCAATATCATTAGCAAGCGACTGTAATGAATTAGTTTGCCCGACAGCTTGATCACGCATAATTGCATCAGCACTGTTTAGCATGTAATGGCGAAGTCCGGCCTCAGCATGCTCATTAGGAAAATGAAAAATACGCCGCTTAGGTAAGTTATTAATCTCAGGTACGCCGTTTGGCAAATAACGCATGGTGTGTAAAGCGAATTGATGTTCCGATAGTGCGAAAGGAATTACAAAATAATGCTTTTCATCAAATGACGTAGGGGTTTGCGTACCAAAGCGTTCAAATGACATAAAAATAGGCAGACCATCAATCATTTCTTTTGCTAATACATAGCCTTTATTTAATTCATCAAACATTTTATTAGATGTCGATTTTAGCTTAACAATTCCTTTATTTATAAAATCTTTCATAATTATTTGTTGATCCAATTCGATTCTAGCTGGCTAGCTGCCGTAAAGGTTATACAAGCTGGTCTAAAAAGCCCAGCAATTAAATATCAAACTTTAGCAGCTTAAACACTACCTTGCGTTTCAATCACTAAAATACGCGCTTCACCCATAGGGTGGGCTACGTGCTCAGTGCCTATTGAGGCATAAAAAATGTCACCACTTTGCAGTACAGTTGAGTGCGTCTCGCTATCTTGTTTGTAAAACATTTCAACGGCTCCATCAAGCACCACAAAGACTTCTTCGCCATCATTAATATGCCATTTATAGGGTTTATCAGTCCAATGTAAACGGGTAGTGATGCCATTCATATTGGCAATATTTTTAGCTCCCCATGCCTTTGCTGCGGTGAATTCTTTACCACGAATGATCTGCATACAATTTCCTTATTCATCTAGCTCTAATTGCGCCCGCTCTAAGGTTTCGGCGGGTAGTTCTTTTTGTACTGATACACCAAGCTCTTTAAATTCTGAGGCTTGTTTTATTAGGTTGCCTTTACCGCGATATAACTGCGAAAACGCTTTATCGTAGCTTTCTTTGGCTTTATCTAACTGTTTACCAACACCTTCCATGCTGGTTAAAAAGCCGTTGAGCTTGCTATAAAAACGCTCCGCGCGATTAGCCAACTCTTTGGAGTATTTAGTTTGCTCTTCAAAGCGCCATAACTGTTTCACAATATTTAAGCTGGTTAAAAGGGTAGTGGGGGTGGCAACCAGAATATTCTTTTCTATCGCTTGTTGATAAATATCACTTTGATACTTAAGTGCTTCAACAAAGGCTGATTCTATCGGCACAAACATCACCACCACTTCAGGAGAGTTAAGCCCTGGTAAGTGATCATATGATTTACTCGCCAGCTCATTAATACGCGCTTTTACAGCCTCAACATGCTCTCTAATTGCTTGTTGAGACTCCAGTTCATTATCTGCATTTACGTAGCGGGTGTAAGCGTTTAGCGAGGTTTTAGCGTCAATCACTAAATGCCGACCTTGAGGCAAATACACCACCACGTCAGGGCGAAGGCGGCCTTCTTCGGTATTAAACGATACCTCGCGTTTATAATCAGTACCAGCGCGCAACCCTGCGCTGTCTAACACGTTTTCAAGCATGAGTTCGCCCCAATTACCTTGGGTTTTCTTTTGCCCTTGTAATGCGTTACTGAGCCTGTCTGCTTGCTCAGTGATTGCTTGGCTTTTCGCTTGTAGATGTAATAACTCTATTTTCAGAGCTTCACGTTGTTTTAGATCTTCAACATGAATTGATTCCAATTTATCCCTGAAGCCTTTTAACTCACCTTGGACAGGTTTTAACAGCTGCTCAATACTTTCTTGATTAAGGACTTTAAATTTTTGCGATTTTTCTTCGAGTATTTGATTAGCAAGGTTTTCAAATTCTTTTTTAAGTTGCTCTTTGCTTTCTTTAATATGTTGTAACTGCTGCTCAAAATGGCTTTGCTTTTGCTCAAGCATAGTGCGCATATTATTGAGCTCAACATCACGGGCATTGTATTCGCTTCGTAGTGTTGTTAAATCAGCTTCAGCCTTGCGCCAATAATGGTTGTATTGCTGGCTTTGCTTTTCTTGCTCAGTGAAGCGGGTTTTATAGTGCTGAGTTTCGTCGCGTTGTTCTTGGTGGCTTTGCTTAAGTAAATCGTGTTCATCTATCAAGGCAGTATATTGCTGCTGTTTTTCATTGGACTGTGTTTGCAATAAAGCTAGTTGTTGCTGCTGCTCACTTAGCTCTGCTGTTAGTCGCTTACCACGACTTGCATAAATAACACTAAAAAGCACCGCGCCAACACTAAAACCAATCCCAACACTTACCCAATCAATGTTTGTAAGTAACTGTATATACATAAATAAACTTTAATTAACCAAAAGACACTTCATGATAGCCAATCTAAAAATACCACGATAGGTTTTTTTACTTTTTTATGACTCTAAAAATCATTACAGAGCATTACAAAAGACCCATCTTAATTAGTTATATAAACAATTTTATTCTACACTCAGAACAATAATAAAAACCAACAAGTGGTTTTACTTATACAACAATACAAGGACTGAAAAAATGAACGATATCAAAACCCCAAATATTGAAGTGCAATGTAAAGCAGATAACTACTTTTCCGTTAAAACGTTGACTGTTTTACCTCATACACAAGAAAATTGGTTAACATTTTTTAATAACGAAACAAATCCGACTGAGTCGCTGAGTGTTTTGTTTAATAATGCAGGAAAAAACGATCTCATAAGCACTGAAAAAAGACAATACGTAGAACTTATTATCAGCCTAGATCCGTCAGTGGCTGCCGATTGGGAATTTTATGGGAATGGTGTTGAATATTGTGGTGCAGATAGCAATTGCCAATATAATATATCTACCGAGATCACTGATGACGACACTTTAGTTTTAAGAATTGCTCAAGTAGAGCCGACCTATGAATTTAACGGTGTAGATAAAGACAATCTTGAAAAAGTTGTTGAAGTAACCGAAGGCAAAGAAACTGAGTATTTACCTATTTCGTTTAGGTATACAGCTAAACATCTGCCTTCTGGCAAAATTTATATGTCACAAGATCCTAAAATTGTTGTTCGTAGGCCTGGTGCTACATACTAATATAAAGCACTAGCACAACGAAAAGAAGAGTCATATTGTTGCATTAACGCAATAAACTCTTCTTTTTGGCACCAAGGTTTAAACCAGGGTAAATTAAACCACATCGGGTGATAGCCTATCATTAATGACTTTTCTATATACATTAACGCTGACTGATATTCACCAATCACACTATATACAAGCGCTGCAGTGAACACATATTCATTATGATCTGACGCAATACTTATTGCTTTATTGAGTGCTTGCAAGGCAAGTTTAGCTTCGCCGAGTTGGCTGTATGCTTGTGCGACTTCTAAATAACTATCAAGGGTGTGTTGATCTTGCGCCAGCTCAACTACCTTTAAATAATTAGCCGGATATGACTCACTAAGTCCTAAAACCTTTTCAATATCAGCTAGGTTAAGGCGAAAGCTGATATGCTCTGGGTTTATATCAACCGCCTGTTGGGCAACTATTAATGCTTGCGAAAACTCTCCTTGTAACGAATAAGCAATACTTAAGTTACTTAAATCTATGCTATCAGGTTTAATCTCAATTGCCTGTTTATATTGCTTTATAGCAATGGCTAAATCACCTTCTGTTAGGGCTATATCTGCCAGTAATTGATTTGCCATATAGTTTTGAGAACTTAAGCTTATAACTTCATTAAGCAGCTGCTTTGCCTCTTCAATTTGACCTTGCCACCATAATACTTGCGCTAAATTTTGCTTTATTATTGGATTTGCTCGTATTTTTAATGCAAGTTCAAACGCCTGCTGTGCTTCAGGCAACTGATCTTGTTGTAAATATAATAAACCTTTAAGTTCATAAAGAGCGGTAGAACTTGCTCCAACTTGTTCAGCTTTAGCTAAATACTGCTTCGCAGTTAACCAATCTTGCCTAGCAACCGCGATTAGCATTGCATTTGTAGCAAATGCAGGGGTGTTTTGATACGCAGTTGGTGAGTTAAAAAGTAATTTACTGGCAATATTTAAATACTCTGCTTGCTGTGATTGCTGATATAAACTCAGGGCGACTTCACGTAATAACTCATAGTTGGCATATAACTGCGGGGTTTGTTCTATAGCCTCTTTAATACGCATAAATAATTGATCAGTGTAATCACCAACTTGCTGCACTTTTTGATAAAGCTCAATATGTTCTATTTGTTCTTTGTCACTAAGCTGCGCCATTGCAATATATTTACTATCAAAATCAGGGAAAAGCGCTGTTAATTGCTGACTGCTTAAATGGTACATCTGATTATAACTATCAATTACAATGGGCCATTGCTTACGCGCTTTTACCGTCCAATTTGGCGCCTCGAGCCGAACTAACGTTAAATAGCATTGCGGTTGCATGCAATTAAGCTCAGCGGTCACCACTTCTTGTGCACCCGTTGCTTGCTTTAATTTATGTAACTTATCTGTAAAAGTAAGTTTAGCATTGCCGCTTTGTAAAATGAGCGCAACCTCATCCTGCGAAATAAGATTTAACTGCTTACTATTAATAATACTTTGCCTAATAGCATCATCAATTGTGGCTTTGAGCATATTTGTATCTGCGGATAACAGTGCGGCTGATTTTACCACCGGAGGTAAAAATGCAACATAGTGCTCTGCTGGTTTATGTACTTGCAGCTTATACATTAAGCCTGTTGCAACCACGGCAATACAAAGCAAAGTCCCTAAAAAAACAGCCTTTTTAGGCGATTTTTTTTGTAATGCGAGTTGCTCTAGTGGAACTGTGTCTTGCGCCAAAATTTCTTGCTGTTTAATAGCTATAATAACGGCTTGTAACTTACGCTCTACACTTTGAGCATCAACAGGGCGGCGGTCTTTTTTTCGTTGTAATAATTGATTTAGTAAATCACATAATTCATTAGGTAACTTGGGAATGATCTCATGTGCATTACACGCTTTACCGTTGGCAATATTATTAGCAATCGTTTGCGCAGATCCTTCACCAAATGGATGACGGCCACTAATAAACATATAGGCCAGCATACCAAAAGAAAATAAATCACTGCGAAAATCTAACGGCTGTTTATTAAGCTGCTCAGGCGACATCGCACTAGCACTGCCACAACTGGATTCATCACGTTGCTCACCAAGCGGCTTATTTTGTAATGTTGCAATACCAAAATCGGTGATTTTCAATTCATTTTTATCAATTAAAATATTGCTAGGCTTTAAATCACAATGCATAACATCTTGACTATGGGCATGGGTTAGACCAGCACACAGTTGTGCTAATAAATTAAGCTTTTCGGAGAGTGTGGTGACGTGCTGATATTGAAACTGCTGTAATGTTTTGCCTTTTAAGTACTCCATTACAATACAAATTTGCTGCTCATATAAAATTACATCATGTATTTGTACAATATTAGGGTGATTTAAACGAGCAAGCAGCTGCGCTTCAACCAAGGGGTCGCTATGTTCTATTGAGTGCTCAGTAGGCTTTAATAATTTAATCGCAACATAGCGCTTTAAACGTGTATCCTCTGCAAGATACACACTTCCCATACCTCCTTGGTTAAGTAGTTTAATTAATTTATAGTTAGTGATGACTTTATTAAATTTTAATACTGTTTCATGCTCTAACGACATCCGAGGTACTCTCTAATTCACACCCTTTATAAATCATAAAGGATGCGCCAGCAAACCGTACTTTTCGCAATTGTCTTTCGATGATATTTTCAGCATCATGAACATTTACTAAAACTTCTGAAAACTGCTTGCGAGCACGATGTATCTGTATATTTAAATAGCGCATGTCGACACCTAAATCTTTCACTAATTGCTCCGTATTTACCCAACCTTGGTTAGCTGGTAATACTCCTTTTTTAGCATCTAAAGCTCTATAGCGCGCTAAATTTAAGGTTAAGTAGTGATGGCAGCGAACATGCAAATCAAAATCTTTATTATTATTGTGATGTTGAACTTTTAATTCTGATGTTTCTTCATCCAAACTTAGGTTAAAAATAAAGTCTAAATCACTAATATACAATTGTGGTACGGAGCTCATCTGGGTTGCAACTTCCAGATGACTAGAAAGAAACACCCATTGTTCACCACCTAAGGTAATAATACTATGATCTTCTAAGACTTCTCGTATCGTAAACTCATCATCGTGTAATGATTCTAACAACCATTGGCCGCTACTTTGCTCAAAAACAACCACGCTATCAGGTTGCTGCTCAGGCAATAGGTGGTAATGATTAAGCTTAATTGTCTCGGCTGTTTGACTTTGCTCGTCATCTAACTTGATTAATTGGTCTGTAGGAGCACTGAGATCTTTAACCACATAAGTGACCTCTGAATTACCGGCAAAATAAATTTTATCGCCAATACTTAGTTCTTCAGAGTCATCCTTCACCAAACGCTTATGATTTAACCAAGTACCATTCAGGCTTAAGTCACGGATATACCACTTACCATTCAACCACTCAATAATAGTGTGTATTTTCGACACACTCAGATCGTTGACAAGTGTATCTACAGAATATTGAAAGCGCCCAAAACTATGATGCGCATATAAAAAACAATATTCACTTGTATGTTTATTAATTAAATAAGCCATTTTCACTACCTTTTATCGAATGATGAGGTATGTGTCTAACTATTGATATTACAACCAATTCTCTATAATAGACACAACCAAATCAAAATGAAACAAAAAATTAACATTTAATGTATTCATGGGTTAATCCGCAAACAATTGCGGCCAGATAACAGTATTTTAGAAACAAAAAGGCAAAATAAACATTACGTACTATTACAGCAATTGTTTATTAAAGGGATAAGTAAAAGAATGAAATATAAAAAAAGCCAGCTCAAGGTGAGCTGGCCTAATATTACTAAAATAAGTAACTAAAACTAGGGAATCAACATGATGCCTGCGTTGACTGCAATTCAACAACAAGCATAATAGTAGACGCCCCCAAGGTACTTTAGTTCAAAATAAATTTAAAATTGATAAAATAATACTGCATGCGCCAAATAGCAGACATAAAAAAAGCCAGCTCAAAATGGGCTGGCTCAATCATTACTAAAATTAGTAACCAAATAGGGAAATCAACATGATGCTTGCTTAAACTGCAATTCAACAACAAGCATAATAGTAGACGCCCCCAAGGTACTTTA
Source organism: Pseudoalteromonas sp. SG43-6 (assembly GCF_014164365.1). Lineage (NCBI taxonomy): Bacteria > Pseudomonadati > Pseudomonadota > Gammaproteobacteria > Alteromonadales > Pseudoalteromonadaceae > Pseudoalteromonas > Pseudoalteromonas sp. SG43-6. The sequence goes on along the minus strand of NZ_JACJEZ010000011.1, from coordinate 10,584 downwards.
GTTCAAAATAAATTTAAAATTGATAAAATAATACTGCATGCGCCAAATAACAGGCATAAAAAAAGCCAGCTCAAAATGGGCTGGCTCAATCATTACTAAAATTAGTAACCAAATAGGGAAATCAACATGATGCTTGCGTAAACTGCAATTCAACAACAAGCAAAAGAGTAGACGCCCTC
>NZ_JACJEZ010000011.1:0-10305 GCF_014164365.1 Pseudoalteromonas sp. SG43-6 | reverse complement strand
TCATTACTAAAATTAGTAACCAAATAGGGAAATCAACATGATGCTTGCGTAAACTGCAATTCAACAACAAGCAAAAGAGTAGACGCCCTCAAACCACTTTAGTTCAAAATAAATTTAAAATTGATAAAATAATATTGCATGAGCCAAATAGCAGGCATAAAAAAAGCCAGCTCAAAATGGGCTGGCTCAATCATTACTAAAACTAGTAACCAAATAGGGGGAAATCAACAATGATGCTTGTGTAAACTGCAATTTAACAACAAGCAAAGAAGTAGACGCCCTCACGCTAATTTAGTTCAAAATAAATCAGGCTAATTTGAAATAATGCTAACTTTTTATCAAAGAAAGCATTTGCTGTTCATCAAATTTTGTAAAACTCATTGATTTTTCAGTAAATAATGCATCAACAAGCGCTTGCTTATGTTGTTGCATTTTAAATACTTTTTGCTCAATTGAATTCGCCATTATCAGTTTATAAACAAAAACAGGATTTGTTTGACCGATTCGATAAGCACGATCTGTCGCTTGTTTTTCTACTGCTGGATTCCACCAAGGATCAAAATGGATCACAGTGTCCGCCTGAGTAAGATTAAGCCCTGTACCGCCAGCTTTTAAACTAATTAAAAATACCGACGTTTGACCACTGGTAAATTCTTCGATCACTTTATCGCGATGACGCGTTTGCCCCGTTAGCAAGCTGTAATTGATCTCCAGTGATGCTAGCTGCTGCGCAATAATATCTAATGCAGAAGTAAATTGGCTAAAAATAATAATATTACGACCTTCACTTAACATTACTGGTAAATGGCTACTCAACCAGTCAAGTTTTGCACTTCTAGCTGAGGTGTGTTCGTCAATCAAACGCGGGTGACAACATATTTGTCGTAACTTTAATAACGCCTCTAAAAAGGCTAATTTGCTCTTTTGCGCGCCTTGGGAAGCAAACAGGTCGACCATTTTCTCTTCTAGAGAATCAGTAATACTTTGGTAAATGTCTTTTTGCTGTGCTTCGAATTCAAACTCTTTGATCAACTCTGTTTTAGGTGGTAGCTCTTGTGCTACTTCAGCTTTTGTACGGCGTAAAATAAAAGGCAAGATCAGTGATTTAAGCTCTTTAGCACGATCACTATCAGCGTCACGCTCAATCGGAGTCTGAAAATGCTGTTTAAAATGAGCCTGTGAACCAAGCAATGAAGGCATTGCAAAATCTAACAATGATTTCAATTCAAATAAATTGTTTTCAATCGGTGTACCACTTAAACATAAGTTAAATTGTGCATTTAAACGCTTAACTAAACGAGATACTTGCGCACTGTCATTCTTTATATACTGCGCTTCATCAAGAATAATATTCTCAAAATACAACGGCGAGTAGTAAGCGATATCTCGCTTGAGTAATGGATAAGTAGTAAGAATGCAATCTGCCTGAGCTAAATGTTGTAATTGCTCAATCCGCGCGCTACCAAATAGGGTCGTCACTTTAATACTACTGGCGAATTTAGCCATTTCATTTTGCCAATTACTTACCAAGCTCGTTGGGCAGACAATTAGCGTTGGGCCTGCTTGCTCTCGTTGCCGTGCGTTAGCTAAAAATGCAATAACTTGTAAGGTTTTGCCTAATCCCATGTCGTCGGCGAGGATTCCGCCTAACTGATGGCGTTTTAAGAACTGTAGCCATTGAACGCCTTGCTGTTGATACTCGCGAAGCCGCACGCCCGCATTCAAGCCATGTAACACTGTAGTAGCAGTAGCTGGTGCATCTAGCTCAGCTAAATAAGACTCTAAGCTGTCGTCGACTAAGTTAACCGCAAAACAGCTCATCTTCATTAAATGTACTAAAAATGATAAAGGTATAAGTAATTCATCGCGTGTTTTTATAAACTCAAAACGATCTTTAAAATCAGTAAGCGTATCAAAAGCTGGTTTTGTTATTACTCCAAACTGTTTACCATTTGCATAATAATAAAAAAGTTCGCTTTGACGATTAAGTGATTGAAATTCTGAATTATCGTTTGCTAATACGGTGGCAGCTTTAGCGTTTGAGATCATTATTTTACTAACAATTTGATGACCTTTACCACGTTTAACATCCAAGCTGACATTAGTGATTGATTTTTTTATCACTAGTTTTTTATCAGTTACCTTCCAACCACGCTGACGAAGTTTAGGCAAAACCTCGTATTTAAACCAATGCTGATGAATAACTGATTGTTTATTGAAAACAAACTCATTTTGTAAAGCCCCTTTACATAGTTCAAAGCCTAAATTTGTGAGCTCTGTGATAACGGTATTTTCAAGCGATGCATTGAGAATATTTGCTGGTGCTGAGTTTGGAGCGTAATTACCATCTTGATAGTTAAAGGTAAGCGTAAGCTTTAATTGGTTATTGCTATTACTAACATCCACAACAGCACAAGTATCTGCTACCCGTTTTATTTTTTTACGTTCAGATGATTGGTAATGAGGTATTACACCGTCACCAAAATTTGCAGCTAATTGCTTATAGACACGATCAAAATTAGCAGTATGAATGGCTGGGATCGCTTTGATATGAGCAACTTCTTCACCACTTAGTGGCGTACGTAAACGGCCTATGCGTAGTGACTCTGTATCAAGATAAGTCGGTGGTGTGGTTTTAAGTAAGAACCAAGATTGTTTACCCGTTAAACTTACATTTAATTGAATAAGATCTTTTTTGTGTGACCACGAAAAACTCAGATCTTCAGCACTATCTGCTTTAATCGACTGACGAGAGCGCCCAAAAAACAAACGCTGAGAAGCAATCAACTGCTGCAATGCGTTAAATCCCCATTGCCCTCTAAGCTCTAAATTACCAAGTGCATTTTGAGAACGGATCCAACTGTATAAACGAAAATCAGTTTCGAGTAAATCGGATGGTGTTACAAAACTATTAAGCTGCTGATCAGTAAGGTTTCTACCGAGGGTATACTGATGTTCTGCAGAGAAAGCGGCAATTTTTGGTGTTAAAATAACCCGATTGTTTTCTACATCAAGCACAAATAAAAGTACATTTTTAGCTTGTGCTGACTGGTTTTGCTTAAGTGTTGTTAGCTCTTCAAACCAATCATTAATTATATAGTCTTGGCCGTAATCACCTGAATGATCAATCTTCAGCTTTAACAATACAGCAGCCAAGTGGCGACAGTTAGTTTTGGCATTACATGAACAGTGTCGATCAACTGTAAAACCATTGGCTAACTTCTTTATCTCTATATGTTGGGTAAAAGTACTGCCTTGATTTCCAAACACCGAGGCATCAATGACAGAGAAATCATGATTATGCTCTAACCAATTAATTTGACCATTTGCTACGTACTCTTTTGCTTTACTGAGCACAGGAAGCTTAAACAGCTGTTTTATAAATCGCTCAGATAAAGGAAATTGAGTCGCTTGCTCTTGCTTGATCTCTTCAAAAATAGCGAGTAGGTCATTCTTAGATAAGTTAGCAGACATATTGCTCAGGGCAGTAAAAAATAAAAATAATTTTACCAGTATATGATTTATCGGCGTCGAGCTAAAGCATTAAAATGATTAAAAAGACTGGTTGGAGCTGATAAGTTAGTAAAAAAATGATCTCAATACAAAAACAGCTGAATTTAATAGTTAAACACAATTAACCAACAACAAACCCACAAGTTATAAACATATTGTTAATTATTAAGCGCGTTTACAGATCACATTTTTACTAAGGTATAAAAAAATAGCGGTAAGAGTGAAAAATATAGCTAATCAGTTAGTAAAAAAATGATCTATGAGCTCAATAGTAAGGTTTATTGATATTTTAGATCATTATTTTACTAACAAAACACAGTTTGGGATCAGAATTTTACTAACAAAAAAAGCCTTCAGATCAGATTTTTATTAACTAGTTAAATGCATTTAATAACTTAGTTAGCTGTTCTAAGCGCTTGTCAGTCATCACTTTATTATCAATTTTGATTGATAAATCACCACTTTTTAAATTACGTTGCAAGCTAATGTAATTATTTTCTAGTAGTGCTTCTCGACGTTGAGTTGACTGTGGCTCAGCGGTAAGCAATTTAGTGATCGCCATTGCACGCTTATCATCACCAATAATCTCATCTAAGCTATTATCGTGTGTCAGATGATTTACTTGCTGATTAAAACTATGCTCATCACGTTCTTTTGCTGCAATCAGTTTTTTAGCTACTTCACGGCCAACATGATTCGCTGTTGGATAAAGGGCAAGTACGGCAGCAGGAAGCTTCTCAAAGGCTTTAATTGCATCAGCAATAGCTGTATGCGATACACCTTCAATGGCGGCTACTTCACGATAAGAGCCTTTTTTTCCCTGTGCAACTAACTCATCTTTTGTTTGTTGATATGCTTGGCCAAGTTCCCAGAGGCTCGGGGCAATATATTGGTCTGACGATACCGCTAAAATCTTAGCATCTAAATCTGTAAAATCACTCGAACTAAGAACCATGTAGTCAGCATTGCCAATTATACATGCCATACGACGACGTGAGCCGGCTAATACCAGTGTTTCATCACCTTTGTCCCAACATAGGGCGGGGTGTTGGTTACGACCATCCTCGGCTATTGCAGGGAGTATATCAGCGACAGACTTTTCATTGAGTAACACTTGAACACGACGATTTTTTGCGTACACCTTGGTGGTACTTTCTATTTCAGCATGCGGGATCACTTTGCAAACAAGTGTGATCTGACGATTAGGATCACTTGGTGCAGGCATTTTGATCACATCGCCTGCGTTTGCTTGCTCTAGTAATTCATCAAGATTACTATTACCAATTGAAGTAGCAAAAGGATCTAAGCTGGTGTCATTTTTACGTTTTTTAGCCATTTTTTGTTAACTACCTTACTTAGTTTCATTCAATTGAGATTGTGTTGATTGCCAGTTTGAACGGATCAGCATTTCTAATTCATCAACAACATCTTTTATATTTTCTTGAGCTCTGATCAGTGATTCTCTACTTGCTAAACTGTCAGATGTTTTTTGATCAAAAATAGTATTGAATGACGAAGAGCTCGCTGTAATTGCCGAGCTGTGGTTAATTGGGTAACTCATTACCTGACGACCAAATGCACTGCGTACATCTTTAACGATGTCACGCTGTGAATGATTGCCTTTTACGTAATTAGTTACTAAAAATTGCATAAAGTCCCAACCTTCATGACCTAAAGATGCAACGGTATGATAGATTTCGCCTAAACGTTTTAAATATTTGTTATTAGCATCGAAATCAACGGCTTCAGGATGTACCGGGATCAGCATTGCCGTAGATGCCATTAAAGCATTGTAAAACATGAAGTTAAGAGATGGAGCTGTATCAATTAAAATGATATCGAATTGATCCTTAACCGGATCAATGACTTTTTCTAATAGTTTATGGTAATGACGGGTTTTTTCATAACTTGAACTATCTTTTAGCAACGTTGCAGTTTCGTGTTCAAAGTAAAAGTCATCCATACCAGAAGGCAAAATGCGTATATTTGGGATATGCGTAGGCAAAAAAGCATTTGTAACAAGTTGCTGCCAAGTTTCATCTGGATCTAAGTCAATGCAATCTCGCATTAAATCACCGACCGTGATCGGTTCAGGTTCACTGGGTGGGAAAAAACTCGATGATGACCCTTGCGGATCTAAATCAATAATACCAATACGGTAACGTTTAATGTTAGTCGTAGCTAGGGCTGCAGCAATATTTACCATACTGGTTGTTTTACCACAGCCGCCTTTTAGAGAGTTAATAACAATAACTTGTAATTTATCGTCAACATTGCGGTGATCTGGCTGGATATCCATTATATCTGCCATAGCAAATATATTTACCAAGGTGTAAGCATAATGGCCGTTAGCACCGCGTTTAATGTTTAGCTCATCAAAATCACCATTGTCATGGCGGCGTTTTAAGGTACGATTGTTACAGCCTAACAGATCTGCTGCTGCTTTTTGAGTGTAAGTTCGAAGCTCTTTTTCTTCAGATTTTAAGTGGGCACGATAATGCTGAATACGTCCTGCTAATGATTTTTCTGCGACTTCTGCAGTTGCTTTTAAAAGCCGATAGGTGGATAGCGCATTATTATGAATTGACATACTTTATTCCTCAAAGTTAGGTATTAAGTATAATGTCCATTTAATTGACTGTAAACAACTATTTATGACGACATTGCTTTTAATAACAAGACATTTAGAATTAATTTGTAATTTTAAAATTGCTTAGTATAAATAAAGAAGTTTAAAGGTGGTTAAATATATAAGGTAGTAAAGGTTAAGGGCATAAAATAGACATCTAAGTTTCTGATATATATAAATAATAGTAAAAAAAGTGGATCAGGTTTATACTTGGTTAAGATCAGATCTTTAGTAACTGACAGATCGTAATTTTACTAACTCTGAATCAGATACTTAAGTTATACACAGTTTGAGCACAGGTTTACGCACAAAAACCGCTGTTGAGATCAGTTTTTTACTAAGATAATTAAGAACTTATCCACTTACAATCGGGATAAATAGGCTGTTCAATTAGTATAGATCTGATCTGTAGTAGGTATAGATCAGATCTATGCTAACTGATTCGATGATTATCCACAGGCATTAGTAAAAATTAGATTTATGTCGTGTATTTTTGGTTAAAAAACAAAAATACACGGACAAAAATACGCGTGAGTTAGTAAAATTTAGACTTATAACCGTAGTGTTAGTAAAAAACTGATCTGAAAATCAAGATCATTAAGGTTACTTAGTAAAATAGTGATCTGAACATATATTTTAATCCCAGATCAGTTTTGTACTAACTTAAACATTTAACTTTTTCTGTTTAATGTGTTGTTATTAGCTGTCGCAATAAAATTGGAAATAAGAACAATGAACCGAAAGGTCAACATCTCGGTAGATAACTTACCCGATACATTACGGGGTCAGATCCACGGGGTGGAAAGTGCAATAGATAACGAAAGCCTCGCATTATTTACAGACAATAAAGATGTGCGGGTTTCATTAGAAAATGCAGCGCATGGACTAAGGGCCTATTCGAATACTTTTAATCATTATGATTTGTGGGGACGTTTTGTTCGCTCAGGCCATAAAAAATTACCACTCGAAGAAGCACCTAAAAAAACCATTATTACTCGAAAAATATCCGAAAAAGTGGATGGCATTTTGTATGATGGTGAAATTAAAATTACTCCAGCGGTAGTAAGTACCCGTAAAGACGGTGAAGATGTTGAATATTTAGTTTGGCCATCAGATCGTGAAGAAAAAGTAGAACGTGCATTAATCCGTTTAGCTTCTAAAGGTAAAATTGTTAAAATCAATTTTAAGTCCGGTATTCAATATGCCGTGGTTTTTTCGATGAACGAATTAGCGCAAGAACTTAAAGCTGTTGGGCAATCAATGCCTTACCCACAAATCAAAGAAGCATTAGAAGCACTGCAAGGTTCTAAGCTATCGTTTAAGTATTCAGCGACAGATACTAAAAATACCAATATTGATGATTCATTTTACGAATCAAATATGAACTTTCTTTCTTCTTTGCACTTTAGTGGTAAAAAAGGGCAGGGCGGTAATGTTAAATGTGTTGCGTGCTTGAATGCGTTTGTCCATAACATGATCGATAACCTCGAATACAAAGGTTACTATTTCAATAGTGCGCAAGAATTAAAGCGCGGATTATCTCGCTGGATGATGTTGCGTCTTTATCATCTTTGGCGCTATGCGGCACCAGGAAAAACATATCATTTTAGATTGTTATCTATCATGGAAAAATATGGCTCAATCTATTCAACTGACGATATCACTGAAAATAAATTAAAAGCATTGCGTCGTGATATGACCACTACGATGAAAGATCTTATCGAAAAAGGTGCTATTTCAGAATATAGCATTACGAATGTTAAAGATGATAAAACTGGTAACATTGTAGATTATACATACGAGATGCATCCTTCAGATCAGTTTTGTGATGAAATACTTACTTTGAATAAGCATAACAAACGTATTGAAATTCAAGGTGGTAAACGCATAGTTGAAAATGCAGTTTTAATCGACGAAGATAAAATTGAAGAAATAGTCAAAGATTAACTTACCGCTTAAGCTTATTCTGACTAAGGCCGCTATATAGCGGCCTTTTTAACATAATTATTTATCAACTTGTTCCAAATATAATCTATCAACAAGAAAATCATACTCTCGTTTACGCGGATGGCTTTGTGGTTTTTGATAATCTGATAACGTACCTAGTTTTACATCCGGTTCAGGGTTTATCAAAATAAAAGGTAGTGCGGCACTAACATGATAACGATTTTGCGCGGTGTATCTCACATTTACTTGTGGGCTAACGCGGGTGGGGCGTCTTATTCGTAACTTATCTTTATCTCCTAAACTAGCGACACGTAATTGTTCTTGAGCAACGAGTGTTTGCCAACTGAGTTGATCTATCATTCTAGGATTGGAATAACCGGCTGATTTTTCGAGCATGGCTAGTGCCATCTTTTTTGTCAGTGTTTTAGTCGCGTGTTTGTGCATCCAGGTAAAACGAACTGAAAAAGGGGAGTTTACTTCAAAATGAATTTTACGGTACGCGGCGAGTGTTATTAAATTTGGTATCGCATTATGAACCGCTTCAAAGCGAGCATCATTATTATCAATGGCTAGAATACATTCTTTAAATGCAGCTTTAGCTTTATTTAATTGTTGAATTCGAGCAACAAGTTGTTTTTGATCCGCATTTTTTATTACCAGTAACCCAGGGTGACGTTTTAAAACACGACTACTTAAGCCTGATTTTTTATAGATATCGTTAAATGAATTTAAAATCAACTTTTGGCCCGTAGCACCTGTAATTTTCGTAACATTGATCGATTGAGGGACTATCTTTTCATCGTTACTATCTATATCAGGCAATTGATAATAATCAGCCTTTGAATAATCGCATTGCATTAAATCATCAATAAAGTGATTAGTTAAATCACTAAGTAAATCGAACTGACTGCGAATTTGTACTTTAGTTACCATAAGAACACATCATACAATATAGATGATAATAGTCTACCATAGCCGCAGTTAAACTAAAAACAAAGCAGCGCACAATCACCTGTTTATTTATTGTTTAATTTTATTCTATGCTAAGTAAATATTATAAATCAAATTAAGTATGATGTGTTCTTTGTTCTTGGTAAGGACCTTATAACGGATAGGTTGATAGTTTTTCTAACCTAAATTCGGATAATAAGTGCAATTTCTCAGATTAGATGGCCAGCTGTTATAATTCGGCCATTTTCTCGCCAAAGGAAATTGCTTTAATGAAATATAAACAGCTGACACAAGAAGAAAGATACCAGATTTACGCGTTAATAAAAGCAGGAAATAACCAAAAACAGATAGCTGATGAACTAACTCGTTCACCGTCATCTATCTCTAGAGAGTTAAAACGCAATAAAGGACTTAAAGGCTATCGGCCTAACCAAGCCAATAGTTTTGCTGAACAAAGACGCAAGTCATCTTTCAAAGCAAGTAAATTAACAGATTACGTTACTGACTGGATTAATAAATTGTTGCATGACGGACTTTCGCCAGAGCAGGTGGCAGGCCGCTTAGCTTTAGAGAAAAAGGTCGTTTTACATCATGAAACGATTTATCAATATATTTACAGAGACAAGGCCCGTGGTGGCGAGCTACATAAGACACTCACTCGTGCATGTAAAAAGTATAAAAAACGCTATGGAAGCTACGATAAACGCGGACAGATAGTTAATCGAGTCAGTATTGATGAACGCCCAGGTATTGTGGATTCAAAGTCTAGGATTGGTGATTGGGAGGGTGACACAGTGATAGGCAAAGGGCGTAAAAATGCCTTTGTCACAATGGTTGAACGTAAAACGTTATATACAGTCGTTCACAGAATTGAAAGCAAGCATGCGAAAATAACAGCCGATGCGCTGATCAAGTGTATGACACCATATAAAGGTAGGGTTATTACCGTGACTTTAGATAATGGAAAAGAGTTTGCTCACCATGAGCGTATTGCACAAAAATTAGAAGCTGATGTGTATTTCGCTCACCCATACTCATCATGGGAGCGGGGCATAAATGAGAATACCAACGGTTTACTTAGACGCATCTTCCCCAAGGGAACTGATTTTATGGCGCTAAGTGAAGCAGAAATACAGGCGGCAGTTGATAAGCTCAATCATCGGCCAAGAAAAACAAGAGGGTATAAAACCCCTCATGAACTATTTACGGGGCAATCAGAAGTTCTGGTTGCTGCATAATGATTGCACTTAATACTTGAATTCAAG
>NZ_JACJEZ010000119.1:0-1950 GCF_014164365.1 Pseudoalteromonas sp. SG43-6 | reverse complement strand
CGAAACTCGAAACTCGAAACTCGCAAATTTATTTCCTCTATCAGCTAAAGAATTTTGATTTTATGACTGTTTCAAATTCATGACAGTAAGTAACTCAGTAATTACAAAATAGGCTGTAATATTTAGTTAATTATGTCGCCAAAAACTGAAATAATGTGTTGATTTCTATATGCTCTTGCCAAATTATTATACTAATAGGTGAAGTGCATGAACTCTTCCACTGATGCTGCGCAGTTTGACGCAGTGACAACAAGTAAATCGAAATGGAACTTTCATGATACCCAATGGGTGTTGAGTCTTTTTGGTACTGCAGTCGGTGCCGGTATTTTATTTTTACCAATTAATATTGGTATTGGTGGCTTTTGGCCGCTGATCATTTTAGCGTGCTTAGCGTTGCCGATGACATTTTTAGCCCACCGCGGCTTAGCACGTTTTGTATTGTCATCAAAGAGCAAAGATGCAGATTTTACCGATGTGGTTGAAGAGCATTTTGGTGTGAATGCTGGTAGATTAATTTCATTATTGTATTTTTTATCAATATTTCCAATTTTACTGATCTATGGTGTTGGCCTAACCAATACTGTTGATAGTTTTATAGTAAACCAATTAGGTATGGAAGCACCTTCTAGAGTATTGCTTTCAGGAGTTTTAGTTGCCAGTATGATCAGCTTGATGCTCGGTGGTGAAAGGCTAATGTTGCGTGCTTTTGCTATTTTAGTGTATCCGTTAGTAGGGATTTTACTGTTTCTATCGTTGTATCTAATCCCTAGTTGGCAAGTACCAAATATGGCCTTTCCTGAGTTTGCAGGCTTTAGTAAAACGTTATGGCTGTCAATTCCTATTATAGTGTTCTCATTTAGCCACGCAGCGGCGATCTCAAGCTTTGTAAACGTACAACGAGGTCATTATGGTAAGCAAGCAACAGCTAAGTCTGAAGCGATTTTAAAGCGTACTAGCTTACTGCTAATTGTATTTGTGTTGTTATTTGTATTCTCCTGTGTACTCTCTTTAACGCCAGAGCAAATGCAGCAAGCTAAAGTACAGAACGTATCCGTGTTATCTTACCTAGCGAATGTGACAGACAATTCATTTATTGCCACCTTTGGCCCACTAGTCGCGTTTATTGCTATCACTTCATCTTTCTTAGGTCATTTTTTAGGAGCAAGAGAAAGCTTTAATGGGCTTGTTACTAAACAAACAAGTTTATCGCTGAAAAACGCTGACAAAATTGGTGTTGCTATCATGTTCTTTGCTATTTGGTTTTGTGCTGTTAAAAACCCAAGTATCTTAGATATGATGGATCAACTATCAGGGCCGATTATTGCGATGATATTATTCATCATGCCAATGATTGCTGTTTATAAAGTTCCAGCATTACAAAAATACCGTGGCCGTTTTAGCACCTTGTTCGTGTTAGCGGTAGGCTTATTAGCGGTAGCTGCTTTGATTTATGGCTTTGTTGCTTAGCAAGTAGCTTTAGAGACTTTAGTTAGATTAAATAAAAGCCCTGTAGGTGACAAACTTACAGGGCTTTTTAGTTTATGCTATTGCAGCTAGGGCACGGGCTCTAATATCAGCGGCAAAGGCTAGGCCTTTTTTGAAACTTGTTTCAGCAGCGCTAATCGCATCTGCATCGCCATTCGCTGCAAGTACAGCTTGGCTTAGTGCATTATAGAGATTTTTAATTTGCGCTTGGTAGGCTGAATCAATCGCACTTTCAATAGTCGTCATTAGGTCTTTTTTATAATCAATTAAACTGAGAATGTTAAAACACAATAGCTGATATTGAGGAGCTTTGTTGATGTTACAGGTGTTAATTTAGGTTTATAATACCAATCTGCATAAAGATTAAGTCAATTTTATCCAGTCTCTAGAGCATATGCTTTTAACCGTATCAGGAACAGAAATGAATTTATTCCACGCTTGCGAAACCTGTTCGACTATTTCTTC
>NZ_JACJEZ010000118.1:0-2052 GCF_014164365.1 Pseudoalteromonas sp. SG43-6 | reverse complement strand
TAATCCGCTGGATTTGTCAGCCAAAATAAACCATCGGCAAAGCCGCTGAACCCGAGTATTTGCCAGTATTCAAGTAGCTGGTCAGGCAGTTTCCCTCGATACGCTTCTATATCAGCGGTAGTCGCAGGTACCGTTGTTGTTGGTTGCCTAAATTTGCTTAGAAAATAATCTAAGGCGTCATCATTCGTTTCTATCATGGGCTCTCTACTTTTTGTTTAACGGGCAGCGCTCAAGTTGAATGTTCAACTTAGCATCTGGACCATGTTTCTTAAATGCTTTTTCAACTTGCTCATCCATTAACTGCACGCGTGTTTTATCCCCTTTTCTACTCCCTATGGGTGCTTTAGCCCACTGCGGGCCTAAAGAGCCATTAACTCGTTTATCGCCCATACGCGATACGCTATCAGAACCGCCTGCGCCCATATCAGGGTCATGTAATGCATGTAAATTGTCCATAATTTCTGTTGTTCTTTGCAAGGCTAGTTTTTCGGCTTCAGCAAATGATACTTTTTTGCTGTATGATTCGTTAAGTGACTCAAATAAATCTGATTGAAACTCCTCTCTAAAATCATCTTGCGCAGTTCCAGTACCTTTGCGCCTCATCTTTTTGTATCGCTCGCGGTTTTCTCTGTATTCACCAATGGTTAAATCATTCAAGCCATTTTCTTGATGCTTAAGCTGCCTTGCGTAATTATGCTCTAAAGCGCGTAAGTCGCCTTTATTTCTTTTCCTTAAGCTATCACTTGGTTTAAAACAAGGCACTTTGTAAGCTTTCATTTTTAATCGAAGTGGGTGAGTGTTTTTACCCTGAGCCCCCTTCAAATCATTCCCTTTCGGCGGCTCTAATTCATTGGCTACTGTTTTCTTCGGTTTCCCTACTACACCTGTACTTGCCGGTGGCTCAAACTCATCGAGGGCTTTGTTTACGCGATTGCCAATTTCTTGCGCGGCGTTTCTTACGCCTTGGTCTATTTGCGGGGTGACTTCATCAAGCTGTTTGACCATGGCTTGCATGCCGTCAATGGCTGAGTCTGGCAGCAGAAGATCGTATTTCCAGCTGGTTGAAATATCGTTAAGTGTATCTCGAAAGCCTTTGATTACGGCTTTTACTTCACTGGCGGCTTGTTTGCCTAAGTCTTGCCAGTTTATTTCGCGCAGGTATTTTACTGGGTCGCCTTTGCCCATCTTGCGTAGCACTGCAATAGCGGCTTCCATTGACTCACCACTATTTTTAATTACAACTTTACCCACGCCTTTTACAGCAGAGCCTAATAATGGAACCAAACCAATGGCGGTTAGGGTAAAGGCTATCCAACCGTCGCTGTCATTGGCTTTGTCATCATCGGTGAGTAATACGGTATTTGCACAAATATCACGAATATCCATGATTTGGTCAACCACCGGTATCATCGAGATAATTGTACCCACAACGATTTGTGATGTACTCGGGTTTCTATTAAAGTCACCTTGCAGTGTGCCCCATAACCAATCGCCTGCTTGGTTGGCTAAATTGCCAGCCTCTTCCAGTTTTGCAGTGTTACCGCTATTGAGCATATGTACGGCATCGGCGGTGGTTATTTGCCCATACAACGGGTTTGGTGTGGTGTTATCTTCAGGCTGAAAATCGCGACTGTCTTCGCCGTATTTAACACTGAACTGACCGCTGGGAATATTGGTAAGTTGTGCTTGTCCACTGTCATCTAGTTGCCCGGTCGCTTGCGTTCCATCATCAAAGGTAATGGTGTAGGGCGCATTTTTAACCGGGCTGCCGTCTTGGTAAACGTATTCTAAATCGACCACACTGGCGGTAGTTGCAGCAACGCCTGCATCATTTATGGTTACATCATTAATACGGCTAATACTCGCAGGACTTGAGGCACTTGGGCTGCTAGCTGTTTGCGGGCTTTCTATATCGTAATCAACTGGCCCATCAAAGGTGACAATGTTGCTGTCGAGGGTGAGTATATTGGTAGCGATGATGGTGGCGTTGCCTTGGCTATCGAGTTTAATTTCGCCGCCGGCGTTATGAATGATTAAATCGCCTTGCCCAGA
>NZ_JACJEZ010000117.1:0-2146 GCF_014164365.1 Pseudoalteromonas sp. SG43-6 | reverse complement strand
GAGCCTGTAACGGATTCTGTGTAACTGCCCGTTTTTACATTTTAAATATGTTTATTGAGGCGTTCCTCAAATTCAATGATAAAACGACTCATTGCATTACGCCAGTCTCGAATTGGCATCGTCCATTTTTTCGATGCCTCTTTTATTGCCAAATAAATCATTTTTCTTGCAGAATCGTCATTTGGAAATATCTTACGCTTTTTAATCGCTCGGCGAATAACGCTGTTGAGTGATTCAATAGCATTCGTTGTATAAATAGCTTTTCGTATTGCGTCAGGGTAATTAAATAACGTATTTAAGTTATCCCAATTCGCACGCCATGACTTCGCTATTTGCGGATATTGACTGTCCCATTTTTCTGCAAACCGCTCCAATTCTAGCAGTGCCTCTTCTTCTGTCGACGAGCGGTAAATCAGCTTCAAATCAGCCGTGACGGCTTTATAATCTTTCCATGAAACATACTTCAATGAGTTGCGAACCATATGCACTATACACAACTGAACATGTGTTTTCGGGTAAGCAGTATTAATTGCATCAGGAAATCCCTTTAGGCCGTCTACGCACGCGATTAAGATATCTTCAACGCCCCGTTGACTTAATTCAGTCAGAACGCCTAGCCAGAACTTAGCGCCTTCATTTTCAGAAATCCACATACCAAGCAGTTCTTTATGGCCGTCAATATTAATACCTAAGGCAAGGTAGATAGACTTTTTGATAACCCGCTTATCTTGGCGTATTTTTACAACCAGGCAATCCAAATAAACAATAGGGTAAATAGCATCCAGTGGTCGAGATTGCCATTCTGTAACTTGCTCCATCACAGCACTGGTTACACGTGACACCAATGTAGGAGAAATATCAGCGCCGTACCACTCATGAAATGCATTTACGATATCACGGGTGCTCATTCCTTGGGCGTACAACCATAATATTTTATCATCCATTGAGGTAAATCGAGATTGATGCTTTTTAACAAGCTGCGGCTCAAAAGAGCCTTCACGGTCGCGGGGCGTATCAAGCTCAAATTCACCATCTTCTGTTTTAATACGCTTGCTTGTTTTACCATTGCGGCTATTAGCACTCGTGGATTTACTGTGTTTTTGATAGCCTAAATGCTCATCCATTTCTGCATTAAGTGCTGCTTCAACGGTTATCTTTTTTAACATCTGACTAAATTGATTTAAATCGTCTGGTGTTTTAATGCTTTTAGCCGCTTCCTTAGCAAACGCTTCGAGTTCTTCTTTATTCATGTTCATCGCCTAATCCTTAAACTCTTGATAGAGTAAATTATGATAGGCATTTACACAAAATTAGTTACATCCTCGGGCTAAATATTTTTAGCATGTGTTTCCATTTTGGTCGACTTTACTTGTGCCACATACCTGTCTTTTTCTGAGCAACAATAGGCCTTGATTGGATTGTTTTACCATGTGCGATGTCATTTACTCACCTCCCCCCTCTTGGTTTACTATCGATAGCGAGGTTAAAAAGCGCCAGATCTCTTACTTTATAAAATAGTTCTAGTTGTATTCGAATAGCTCATATTTGTTGAAGTTTGAGAAGCAACCTTTGTCCTACAGGCTTATTTTTATTCCAACCCTCTTTAGGATTATATAGCGGAGTTTTTCAAGTTAGTTGTCGCCTCAAGTTAAATTTTATGCCGCCCGCATTTCTTCTTTTTTCTCAGGGTTTAAATTTACTTCATTTATCATTGACCAGTCTCGTGACTTTCCTGACCAACGACTTGGGTTATTCAATTTAGCTGCGTCGTTTACCTGCTGACGCTTGGCTAATATCTCTTTATCTAAACCTGAATGACGCTGATTTGGCGTGACAAATTTTATACCGCTGTGCAAATGCTCGTTATTGTACCAATCTACAAACCCTGCCACCCATTTTCTTGCTGTGCTTATTTCTGCAAATGGCTTTTCTGGGTAGTCTGAGCGATATTTTAACGTTTTAAATAATGACTCCGAATAGGGATTATCATTACTCACTGACGGGCGACTAAACGACGGTATAATGCCTAATTCTTGCAAGGTAGCCAATAATGTAGCGCCTTTCATTGGGCTGCCATTATCCGAATGTAACGTGACTTGCTCTGGCTTTATTTGCTCTCGACTGCAAATATCCGTCATCAAATCAG
>NZ_JACJEZ010000116.1:0-2177 GCF_014164365.1 Pseudoalteromonas sp. SG43-6 | reverse complement strand
AACATCATCACATTGAGATAATGCTTTTTCAACCGCTTGAACTTTAAATTCTTGTGTAAATCGACGTCTCATTTTTATCTGCCTCTATTAAAAGTTAGAGACGACAACTATCCTGACACAGGGGGATAACGAGCCTGTAGAATAACTCGTTTTTAATTTATTTTTATTGATGCATTAACCATAGCCGAGTTCCTATTTTGATTCAATCGACAACTGACTTTCGCGTAAAATATAAAAAAAGACTTGGTGTTGTTTTAATTGGCGTTTTGCAGGTGTTTAAGTGGCTTACTTGGTGAGGTAGCAGCTTATCTCTATTAATGTAGTGTGTTTTACACGTGCGAATTAGCTTTTACTTCTCTTTCTGTGCTCTTTGTGCAAAAGATCTTTAATTGAATTATTCACAAAGAGATTAAGAGGCGCTGCGCTTTAGAGGGCTATAAGCAAATCCTATGCTAATAACGTAAGGATTGCACAGCGATCCCTTATGTATTTGCCGTAAGCTACTTGCTTAACGGCCACATCGACAGATGAAGTAAACGAATTTGTTTATTGATTTAGAATTGACCGTCACTGTATAAAAGCGGTCAAAGAAAATACTAGTGCCTATTGACAGAGTTAAGGCTCATATTTGTTAGGCTTTTGTTGGCACTGATAAGCCTAGCGCATTCATTAAATCATGCTTACTTTGCTCTAAAGTTTTACCTGCTGTATCTACAACAACTCTTTCAGTCATCCATTGATAGTATTCACGTTCATAAACACTCTCCCATGTTGGAAGTTGTAAGTCAGGTATATCAGAAACTCTAGTTTCTATTCGTTGTTTATGCTCGTGCAGGTCAGAGCAGATAACTTCAATTTCAATAAATTGAGCACTTGACCTAGTTGCAGTATTTCTCCACAACTCCCGTGACTCATTTACTGGATTTGTAGAATCAGCAACAACTGATTGTCCAAGCTTTAAATTATCCGACGCTACCGATGAGGCAATCTTATATCCCTCATCGTAAATCTGATTAATACCATGGCTTTTTAAGGTTTGTTCAATCGTATCAACACGCAAATAAACAGCACCGATAGTCTCTGACAAATATTTAGATAGCTCAGACTTGCCAGTACCTGGCAAGCCGCCAAAAATATATAGCAATTTAATTTTCCCTCAGAGATCGAATAAAAAGCCTAACGAGGCTGTAGAATTACTCGTTTTTAATTTATTTTAATTGATGCATTAACCATAGCCCAGTTGCTATTTTGATTCAATCGACAACTGGCTTTCACGTAAAATATAAAAGACGATTTGCTGTTGTTTTAATTGGCGTTTTGGAAGGTCTGACAAGTGTTTGAGTGGCTTATTAAGAGATAAGGGCTTCCCCTAATTAGTGCATCGTGTTTTGCAGCTTTTCTATATTATGAACTAAGCAATGCAGTTGCCGCAGAATGAAGTAAAGGTATTCACTTTCGTTTGACCGCTTAAAATCAACTTAGTCATGTATTTATTGACTGAAACACCCCGTTTAAATTCATACAAAACAGTTGACCATTAAAGTTACGATTGTTTATTTAAGCAGCTACATTTTACGAACGCAATTAATAAAGCTTTCAAACGAACCTGCCAGAAATTCAATATTATCAAAAGTTACTTCCTCACCGTAGTCGACCTCACCATCTTTATTCCAAAAGTACATATTACCAAAGTGAGGTTTTTGTATACCTATACAAATTTGATTCCCAATACCATCATCGGCTATTGGACAAAGAGTCTCGGGAATTGTGTGACTATGAGAACCCCAAGCACACAACAGATCTATACGAGTATCCGACTTACTGACTCCGTAAAAACAATTTATTAAAATCTGGTATTCAGGATCATTCACGCACACATAAGCACTTTCAACTTCAGGGCCACCGCCATTTTGAGCTAATAAAAATTCAATGTATGAATCTGGAAATTGAAGTTCTACTTCTGAGAAGACTATTTCTAGTTGCTCCCTAGTGACCGCAGGATAACTCTTTACTAGTTTTATCATTAGGAGCTTTCAAACCTTTTCAGCACATTGCGTATTCTCATGACTTTGATCACCGATTCTCATCAGCTTTGATCACTTGATTTATCATTTTGTAGAGCCGTTTTTAAATTAGCTTAACTGATCATCATCAGTCAATTTATTTAACTGTTTTCG
>NZ_JACJEZ010000115.1:0-2353 GCF_014164365.1 Pseudoalteromonas sp. SG43-6 | reverse complement strand
CAGCGGCGGAATCAGCGGCGGCATCAGCTACAACATCAGCGATCACATCTACAATAATACATCCGTGGCCTAGATCGATCTGAGGGTTAGCATTGGTATATTGTTTAGGTTCACCGGGTTGAATGCGGCCAGTTAGCATTTCATCAAGTTTAGTGGTACTCATTGTAGGTATTTCCTTTTTTTGTTAAAAAATAAACAGCCAGTAAAGACTAGCAAAGCCCTCAAACAAAATGTATTACACTTGATTACAAATGAATCTCTCAGATAACACAGAGATATATGGTCACTCCGCCAGCGAATTTTTTACTAATAAAGGTAACGGTCCTATGACATAAATCCGGCGTCTAATGTCTATTTCGTTGGAAATTAAAAAGTGGAAAGTAAAAAGGACAGACACATTTTTTTGCAAAAACTACAGTATCAACTACTGTTTTTGCAAAAATCATAGTATCAACCACTGTTATTACACACAGTGCTACTGAAGTTGATATATTATGACTCGCGCAAGAAAAAAGCTTATTGATTTAGCATCGACATCTTATTATCACTTAATCTCACGATGCGTGAGACGTGCATTCTTGTGTGGTGATGATAAATACACAGGTAAAAACTTTGCTCACCGTAGGGAGTGGTTAGTAGAGCGAATTAAGTTATTAAGTAGTGTGTTTGCCATTGAAATTGCTGCCTACGCGATTATGAGCAATCACTATCACCTTGTTGTGAACGTCAATAGGCGTCAAGCACTTGATTGGTCTGATGATGAAGTAATTAACCGCTGGTATCAGCTTTATAACGACCACTTTTTAGTCGACCGCCATTTAAAAGGTGAGCAGTTAGATAAGCCAAGTTTGCTCTTTTTTAATGAGATCATCGCTAATGGCGAGAAAGATTGTATGACATCAGCTGGTATATGAAAAACCTCAATGAGTACATTGCCCGCGAGGCCAATAAAGAAGATAACTGCACGGGTAAGTATTATTCGCTGCCATCCTTGGCGCTCACCCTTCGGGCTGCCTGACGGCATTCAAATTTATTCCTTATAAATTTGAGGGAAGGGCGCATTACTTATAAAGAATAGTCGCAAGCATTATTAGATGAAACCGCAGTGCTCAGTTGCATGGCCTACGTTGATTTGAACTCTATCAGAGCAAACATAGCCGATACGCTTGAAGACCGTGATTTCACCTCAATTCAAGAACGTATAGCGCACTTTAAAGCCTTTACCACAGACACGGTTAAAGCGAATAAGCTTCTCAAACAAAAAGATAATATTCAGCATGAAAGCCAACCAGCACAGCTAAAACCATTTGGCGGCAATCACATTAAACACAGGCTCCCCTTTGCCTTACTGGATTATATTGAATTAGTCGACTGGAGCGGCCGCCACATAGATCCAAAGAAAAAAGGGCATATCAACAAAACTATGCCAAAAGTGCTCCTGACTTTGAATATAGAAGAAGCGCAATGGCTTGAATCAATTCAACGTTTCAGGCAGCAGTACTCAAATTTTGCAGGCAGCAAACAACGGTTAAAGCAGCAAGCCGCCAGCAACGATGTAAAATGGTACAAAGGCGCAGGCTGAACAGTTGCATCTTTATTAGGTTGTTTTAAAAATACACTATTGAACAAAGTGACGGCCTAGCTTTGTTTTTTTTTGCCTAAAATCCTTTCCAAGCACCTCAATTCTAAGCTCTGTAACTAACACTAACAGTATGTGAAAAAATAATTATGCGATTATCCACAACGGGAGAGGTGCTAAATTTTCTGACACAAAATATGTGTCTGTCCTTTTTATTTCCGTTTCTATTTCCTGCAGTCATCTTCATGCGTGTAATTTAGGTTTAATAGGGCTAATGACTTATTTAATAGGTGAAATAAAAATAACCCCGCAATAAAAGATAAATTCTGAACCTGAAAAGTAAATTTAGTGACACAGTTTTATTTGTTCAATTAGAGTGGCTCTCTTATTTAGTTGCTGCTGAAAGGTAAAGGGTTAGGAAAGATAGTCGACGCTGTACCAATAGTGGAAGGTCATCAAATGTTGAAGACAGAGCTGTTCCAGATCACTGGGAGTTGGACTTGAACCAAGGCTCAGAAAACAGCTTTATCGCGACCTTAGTTGAACGACATTCTAGGTATGTAATGCTAGCGAAAGTACCTAGTAATAAAACAAAGCCAGTAATCGAAGCATTGATTAGACAAGCTAATAAGTTGCCAGCACTGCCAAGCTAGTACTTCGTCACACAAATTTTGACTAGTTGAGAGCACCGTAAGCTCTCTCTAGTTTTTCACGTGCTGAATCAACATTAAACATCCAATTTATACTGGCGCCTTCTTTATTTCGGCGCCATTC
>NZ_JACJEZ010000114.1:0-2618 GCF_014164365.1 Pseudoalteromonas sp. SG43-6 | reverse complement strand
GAGTCGGTGGTTTCGTTGCCAACACCATCAAGGACACTGACATCAACACTAAACGCACCATCAGGCAGTGGGGTTGTCGGGCTAATTACCCAATCACCATTGGCATCCACGGTGGCGCTGAGGGTTTCGCTGTTGCCATCTTTATCGGTAACAACCACCGTCACTGCAGCCCCTTGACCCGCATCAGTGGTCCCACTAATGGCTGGGGTGTTGTCATTGCTCAATGTATCGACGCTCACCGTGAGCGTCGGTGGCGTACCATCAAAATCAGTCGAAGTGATCGTGCGCACATTACCTGCTTCATCACTGGCACTGGCAGTCACAGAGGCCACTGTTAGCAGTGGAATGGTTAAGCCCACAAGCGTCCAGTCGCCATTGGCGTCAGTTGTAGTGGTATAGGTTGCGCCTATACCGCCACCAATGAGATTTTCAGTGATGGTGATAGTACTACCAGCAGGTAAATCGGAGGTACCGCTGAGAGACACTAACTGCCCTAATAGGAAGGTGGGCACAAACGCAAGCTCTGGTGGAATTGTATCCACCACGCCATTGTCACTGGCGTTGCCGGTATTACCTGCGGCATCAGTGAGACTGGCAGTCACGGTGTACGCACCATCGATAAGCGGCTGCGTGGCTTCTGCACTCCAATTACCGCTAGCATTGGTTTGTACTGTCACCGTATGGCTGCCATTGCCATCCGTAAAGGTAATCGCAATGTCACTATTGGCTAGATCCGATGTCCCTGTAACCAGCGGCGTATTGTCGTTGGTCAACGCCGGTGCATCGATAGTGACGCTCGGCGCTGTTGTGTCTATCACCCCAGTTTCGCTATCGGTGCCGGTATTGCCTGCGGAGTCTGTCACACTGACATTCACTGTGTACTCGCCTTCGACGAGCGCGTTACTGACCTCCACCGACCAATTTCCTGCGCCATCCGTTAGGGCTGTCGCGCTTTGTACTGCGCCATTTGCAGCGATGATTTCAATCGTTACTTGTGTGCCTGCTGGCACACCACTACTTTGGCCACTAATAAGGGGGGTCACATCACTGCTGTCTGCCAGTGCATCCACACTGAGCATTGGAGCCGTTACATCAATCACCCCGGTGACACTGGCGCTGGCTGGATTGCCCGCTTGATCTGAGACACTCGCAGTGACTGTGTATTCGCCTTCAGCCAATACCTCCAGCGCAGGCACTGACCAGGTGCCTGATGGTGTCATTTGCGTGGTGACTGTGTGTGAGTTGCCTGCCGCATCATTAAATACTAAGGTGACAATGCTGCCTTGTGGCGCACTGGCCGTGCCGCTGATAGTAGGCGTGGTGTCATTCGTGTCGGCTGGCGGATTAATGCTGATATCCGGCATGGTGGTGTCGATAATCCCAGTAACTGTGGCCGTGCCTTGATTACCCACGCCATCTTCAACGGTGGCGGTCACCGTAAAGTCACCCTCCGCTAAATCACTACTGGCCGTGACACTCCACGTGCCGCCGGTTACGGTGGTTTGAATAGTCTCTGCTGGATTAATTCCATCATTTATCACCACAGTGACAACACTGCCATCTGGCGCATCACTGCTGCCGTTAATGGTCGGTGTGGTGTCATTGGTTTCACCAATCGCATTGATGGTAATACTTGGCGCTAAGGTATTGAGTGTGAAGGTATCGGTGGCACTGTTGCTATTGCCCGCCGCATCACTGACGCTCGCAACCACCGTATAATCATCATCGGCTAAAACTGGGGCGGTAACGGCCCAGTCACCATTGACATCAACCGTGGCACTGAGTGTGGTAACTGTCCCACCGCTGTCGGTGACAGTGAGGTTTATCACTGTCCCTTGTGGCTCTGATGAGGTGCCACTGAGCGTTGGCGTGTCATCATTAATTGCACCCAAGTTATTAATGCTGATCAACGGATCTAAGGTATCCACACTGCCAGTTCCGGTGTCACTGCCGGTATTGCCTGCCGCATCGGTAATACTGGCGGTCACTGTATAACTGCCATCCGGTAAGCTTGGTGCTGTTACTTGCCATGAACCATCAGCGAGGACGGTGGCACTTAATCCATAACTATCGCCATTGACATCCACGATACTGATGCTGACAACGGTGCCCGCAGGCTCGGTTGAGGTACCCGTAATCGTTGGTGTCGCATTGTTTCCAAGGCCATTATCATTAACCATAACAACAGGCACTGAGGTATCAATATTGCCTGTTAAGGCCACTTGAGTATCATTTCCCGCCGCATCGGTAATGACGGCATTGACGGTGTAATCGCCCTCGCTCAGGCCGTTCGGTACTTCGACTGACCATTGACCATTGCTCTGTACTGTCGCGCTCAGGGGTTGTTCAACCCCGTTGGCATCGGTAACCACTAGGGTCACTGTGCCACCGATTTCATTGCTGGTGCCACTGAATACCGGGGTGACGTCACTGCCATCACCCACGCCTTGCACTGTAAGACTCGGCGCGGTGGTATCAATCACACCACTAATTGAGTCGGTGGTTTCGTTGCCAACACCATCAAGGACACTGACATCAACACTAAACGCACCATCAGGCAGTGGGGTTGTCGGGCTAATTACCCAATCACCATTGGCATCCACGGTGGCGCTGAGGGT
>NZ_JACJEZ010000113.1:0-2838 GCF_014164365.1 Pseudoalteromonas sp. SG43-6 | reverse complement strand
GATCGGCAAAATCATTAAGAACACAAAAGTGATCATTATCGCGTAATTTTCGTGATCAAAGCTTAATGAGAATAAGCGATCAAAGTTAATGCCATTGGGTGATCAAAGCTGGTGAGAATATGCAAGCACATAACGAGCCTATAGAATTACTCGTTTTTAATTTATTTTTATTGATGCATTAACTATAGCCGAGTTCCTATTTTGATTCAATCGACAACTGACTTTCGCGTAAAAGAAGACTTCGTGTTGTTTTAATTGGCGTTTTTGCAGGTGTTTGAGTGGCTTTTTTGAGAAGTTATGGGCTATCTTTATTAATATAATGTGTTTAATGCATGCTAACATTAGTCTTCAAGCTCATCCTCATTTCCTTCTCTTTCTCTGCTCTTTGTGCAAAAGGTCTTTAGGTTCAGAGATGCTGCGCTTTAGAGGGCTATAAGCAAATGCTTTACTAATAACGTAAGGATTATTGCGCAGCGACCCTTGTAAGTATTTGTCGCAAGCGACTTGCATAACTGGTGCATCGACAGACGAAGTAAACGAATTTATTTATTGATTTAAAGTAAGCGTATAGCTAACGTTTGTTTTGGTTTCTGTGTAAATACAAAAATAGCTCTATACAGTGAACTAGGAACTATAAGCAACATACCAAGTAACGCTGGAAACACCCCAAAAATAAAACCAAAAGCGAACCCTGAATTTTCTACTTGGGAAAACAAAGCTACGAACCCAAACTAGGCGATAGATATTAAAAAGAAAACGGCTCCGAGTGAAATCGAAAAAAGTGCCATTCTTAAAAACTCCTTTTCAGATAACGCCTAACTCACCAGACCGAACGAAGTGGAACAAATTTGCATACAACATACAATAAACGAAGCGAATGCAAATTTGAGGAACGTAGTTCGGGTCTGGTGCGGTGATTTGTTATGTGTTTGTTACTAAATAAAAATATAAGGGTATTGTTAACCAAATACCACCGAAAATACCATTTTTGCTTAGCCTACCAAACACACCACCCTGAGCGCCTACAAATAAAGCAAAAACTATAACTAATGCTGCTAAAAACAATACCCAAAATTGATTTATAAATAGAATCGGCCATAACACGCACAAAGTTCCTAGCGTTGCTTGCAACACCCACTTTAAGGAAGAAATCTTATCTTCTCGATATCTGGTACTAAGCCATAGGATAAGAATATATAGACCGATACATGTAGAGGTTAAAAACAGTAGTTTCATTTGAGATTACACATAACACCAATTTAAGCGGCGTTTTGGCGCTCTTCCAAAATCTCCGCCTTCAAATTTTTTGTTATTTTTCATCTATCTAACGTCCGATTCCTGAATAGATTAGCCATACAGAAAAAATTAGTAATATATTGCAAATCACTGTTTTTAACCAACCAATTAAAATACGTTCATTCTTATGACTTAAAAATAAATAATAAGGTACAAAATGAAATACAACCAATACCAAAATTACAAAAAGTATCTGTCCCGGTATAGCCCCTAACACATTAAAGTATTTCTCCATTAATCGGGGTAGTAATGCAAAAAGTATAATCACAGAAAAACTTTTCCAACCAACTTTATTGATTACCTCATGAGACTTTTGTGCATAAAGGACATATAAATTCGGCGTTGGCAAAATATTCTCCTAACATTTTAGTATTTATGCGACACGCAGTTTGTGTTGCATAATCGCTTGTTGGACTGAGGCGCTACCTGCTCGGTGTGTCAGAGTTGGTGTTACTTATGCTATGGGAATTTGCTTTTTATGGCCTAAGCGATATCAAGCCAACTTTACTGTCTATCGTATCTAAGCTATCCCTGCGTTACTCAGCGTTTATTATGCACCTATTAAACCTAATGTTTCACCGTTAAGCAATGATCTTTTTCTCACGCACAATCGCGAGTAGCCTGAGCAGTTAAGCAGGTTAACTCATTGATTTAATGCAGCAAGCTAGGCCGCTAACTCGTTCGAACTATTTCATTCGTCGAAATATCTGAGGTTATCACACCAATAAACCGTAAGATACCAACCTTACATGACTGACAAGGCCAATACGGTATCAATGGTTCTTGCTCTGTTTTGGGCTTCACCGCTTTGCATGCGGTGGATACATGAGCCCTTATCAGGGCTAACTTTCGCTTACGACACGCATTAGCTAAAAAACCATAGTGGCGAATGCGCATAAACCCTTTCGGCAATACATGTTGTAAGTAGCGCCGTAAAAATTCATCACAACTCAGTGTCATTACTTTATCGCGGTTGTTATCTGCATAATCGCGATATTTAAAGCTCACTGACTGCTCATTCACTGACACTAATCGTGATTCTGACATCACGCCTTTTCGGGTATAACGAGCAAGGTAACTAACTAGCTTTTCACTGTACGTTAAACAGGCTTTGCTATACACGCACCATTTGGTTGGCGTGTTTATCTTCGCGAATGAACTATCGCATTCATTGAGCGCCGCCAGCATTTTTCCTCTAAAGACTGTTGATAACGCTTTTACGGGGTATAAATAGTCTTTTTCTATTTCATGCCAGTGCGTTTTTTCAAGTGCACCTGCGGGTATCAAACAATGCAAGTGGATATGCTGACTTAAGTTCTGCCCCCATGTATGCAGTACGCTTGTCATGCCTAACTGGCCATGCATCTTTCGTTTCGCAAATTTACACAGCGTTTGCCATACGGCTTTAAACAAACACTGGTACAACACACTTGGGTTATAGTGAGCAATGATATTCAACTCATGAGGGAGCGTAAAAACAAGGTGGAAATACCGACACGGTAATAAATCCTCTTGCTGTCTTCGCACCCACTTAGCCGTGGC
>NZ_JACJEZ010000112.1:0-2857 GCF_014164365.1 Pseudoalteromonas sp. SG43-6 | reverse complement strand
ATTATATCAACGGATATTACAACAACGTTAGGCCGCATCATTATAATGCCGGTTTAGCGCCAAATGAATCTGAGATTAGATACAAAGATTCTAAAACTGTGGCCAAAATTAGTTGACCACTACAGAGCATTGTTTTATGGTGGTATAATGGTCGCAATGGTCGATATCATTATATTTCCCAAACTACTCAAAGTATTCTCGCTTATTGCGGTTATGTGCTGGTTTAGCTATTTTTGGGTTGTGCTTAATCTATCTTGGCTTGCTTTTGCACCCTTAGTTCCTGTTTTTATACTTTTACAAATTCAAATGCCAAGAATTAAAGCTAACTCAAACAAATGTGGCGATGACACATAACAAAGCAATAATGAAAGGGACGCAAAAAGCTTAGCCCGCGTCACTTCGTTCCTAATTTTAGCCAAGCTTTTCTGCGCCACATATTGCGGCTAGGAGCGACAAGCCGAAAGTATTGAGTTAGGAACTATTTATTGAAAGCTGTGAAGTTCGCTCAATTTTGATGTGCATGCTGTTTAGAGTATCTTGTAGGAGGTAAATTGATAATACCCAATAAGTTAAAAATGAATGATGAAGTTAGGATAATTGCGCCTTCAAGAAGTTTATCAATTATTGACCAAGAGACGCGAGAAATAGCAAACACAAGGTTTGAAGAGCTTGGCCTCAAATTGTCATTTTCAAAAAACTGTGAGTCGATAGATGATTTTTCGTCTTCATCTATAAAAGAAAGAATTGAAGATTTACATGAAGCATTCCTAGATAAAAAGGTAAAAGCTATCTTTACTGTTATCGGGGGCGATAATGTAAATCAATTACTAAAGTATATTGACTATAATATTGTTAAAAAAAATCCAAAAATTATATGTGGGTATTCTGATACTACAGCTTTATCAAATGCCTTATTTCATAAAACCGGACTAATAACTTACTCAGGGCCTGCATATTCAACTTTGGGGATGCTTAAAGGTATTGATTTTTCAATAAATTATATTAAAAAGTGTTTATTCTCAAGTGATCCTTATGAAGTTATAAACCCCGAACAATGGAGTGATGATTCATGGTTTTTAGATCAGGAAAAAAGAAGCTTTTATAAAGACAATGGCATAAAAGTTTTAAATCATGGTAAAGCTGAAGGAAAAATACTTGGAGGCAACCTTTGTACTTTAAATCTGCTTCAAGGAACTGAATTTATGCCTGACTTAACAAATTCTGTACTATTTCTTGAAGATGACGAGTTAACATCCCCTTCAAATTTTGACAGAGATCTGCAATCATTAATTCACCAAAAACATTTCGACAGAGTTAAAGGAATAGTCATTGGGAAATTTCAATTAAAGTCAGAAATATCTGAAGACTTACTTAAAAAGATTATACAATCTAAACAAGAGTTAGAGTCAATTCCCGTGCTTTATAACTTAAACTTTGGACATACAACACCCCATATATGCTTTCCTATTGGTGGACTTGTGAAGATAGATACGAAAAGTCGTAAACAAATAACAATAGAAAAACATTAGGTAAAGAATACTCGAGTAATTAGCTAAATTTCATAATAATTAATGGTTGCGGATTTAATATTAAGAGTAATGGGATTGCATCGCCCTTGCTTGACTGACTGCTCATTGCAATTTTGAGTAGTTCGGCTTTGATCGAGAAGTAAACATTCGAGGGTTTTCGCATCGATTGTAGGTTTGTTGAGATAACGGACGCTTCAAAACGCTAATAATTAATCATCAATTATACCAAAGGGTTAAATTTCATTCGCTCAAACTCCGCAGCTCAAGTTATGTAAAAACGATTGATTAATAGACGAAAAATAGGCGGCTTCACTCCATTATGAATATAAAAGAGAGGTTAAAATGGAAAATATGAGGCATTATATATTTTGATTTTATGAAAAATGACGTTTTATTTTACCTACACTCAACACATTACTAATGGCTTAACTACTATGAACTCAGCGTCAAAGAATACAATGCGAACATTTATACACTCGGTCTCAGTTATGTGCGCTGCGCTGTTACTGACAAGTTGTGTGAGTTGGATTGCACCAACTGTTAAATCTGAGTTGATAGCGCTTCAAGCGGGCGAATATCAGCTAGACAGTCAACATGCTGCATTAATATTTAAAATCCAACATTTAGGGTTATCAACCTATGTAGGGCGTTTTAATCAATTTGATGCACAACTCAACTTTGATCCTAATAACATGACTGCCGCGTCATTAAACGCAGTGGTGGATATTAGCTCTATTGATATTAATAATGCTGACTTAGCAGAAACCTTACAAAATGACACTTGGTTTAACAGTGAGCGCTTTGCGCAGGCATCATTTACTAGCAACACTGTTACAGTTATATCTGATAACAGTTTTAATTTCTCAGGTGATTTAACTCTTAGAGGTGTTACCAAACCTGTGACGTTTAAAGCCACATTTCACGGTGGAGCAGACAACTGGATTACAGGAAAATACACCATTGGTTTTAGCGCGGTCGGTCAAATCAAACGTTCTGACTTTGGCATGGACAGTTATATACCGATTGTTGGGGATCAAATTGACTTAGAAGTTTATGCGGAATTTATTAATGTTGGTAAGCAATAAGAAGTAAGTGATAGCTACTAAATCGTCAATCAGTGACATTTTCAGATAGAATATAATCCCTGAATGACCGCTAGGGCACTTTTGTGAAGTTTGTCTAAAAAGCGAAATACGGGCTAAAGAGCCTGTAACGGATTCTGTGTAACTGCCCGTTTTTACATTTTAAATATGTTTATTGAGGCGTTCCTCAAATTCAATGATAAAACGACTCATTGCATTACGCCAGTCTCGAATTGGCATCGTCCA
>NZ_JACJEZ010000111.1:0-3105 GCF_014164365.1 Pseudoalteromonas sp. SG43-6 | reverse complement strand
GTTCTAAAAAATTTAACCACAGAATTCACTGAAAAGTAAATAAAATCAAAAAAGATTACTCTGTGCAGCGCGAAGCGCCTTTGTGTTCTCTGTGGTGAATAAAAAGATAAGTTGTGCCACATAAAAAGCGCAGATAAGTACTGTACTTTATACACGTTCTGTTGACGGAGTTATTTGAGCAAATTATAGTCATTGATATTGGCTAAGAGTAATAATTAATTGACTGCTCACATATTCAAGGATATGAGCGACGCGCGTATATTGTTCCACTTAGCTTTGTTTAAAAGATATTAGAAAACTTAATGATAGTAATATCTTAGTTAATTTGTTAAAAATATATAAAGTATAAATATAAGTGTGGTCGGAGCAGAAATATCCGCCCTTCGCGCACTATAAAATTGTTATACAAAAAGGCTAATTCATGGATTGTGTTGTTAAGCTGAACATAAGCTATATATTAAAAGTATTGATCGGTAAGCTTGTGAGTGATTCAGATTCATGGATGGATTTAAAAACATCTGAAGAATTTAACTTATGGATAATGTTAGAAGATGGTCTCAAAGATAGAATAATATGTGAAAAACAATGCATGGGCTGTTTAGATTATCATTTAGTTAACCGTATTTTTTATGACTTCATTGAAAATATTAAAATCATCAATAATAAAAATACAGATCTTATCAATTGCTTATCAGATAAGTTCTCTTTAAAAAATGAAGAAGATCCTGTAAGTCTTGCTTTTGAATTGATATCAAACCCAGTATATGTCGAGAGACAACTTGATGAAAAAGCTCACCATCTGTACAAGCAGTACGTAAAAGGAGTCGAGCAAGTTCACTCTGCTTTAGCGGTAGGGTACTGTCAGCAAAGAATGACAGAGTTGCATGATATCATAATATCTAATTCCCATTTTGGTGAGATGCAATCTTTAAGCTATGAAGATTTTGAAGTTAGTCCTACTCTGAATACTTTCTATTTGGATCAAAATTTCGTTAGCAAGTGTGTTAACGACAAGAATTTTATGCTCCAAGTGGAAAACTATAAGAAAAGATCAAAATCCATTTTCTTATCTAGTGCATACTTGATTGAAGATGGCATAAAAATGAATAGGGTATTCCTTAAAAGTTATTTTGAACTGTTATTTGAATTAACTAACAACATATTAATTGCAAAGCAGGATCGACATCTTAAGTTTTTTAAAGAACAGATTGATTCAACCGTCGAAAGAGTTATTCTTTGGCTAGAAACTACTCGGGCGGCTGAAGGTTTAAAACTATACAAATCTTTATATAATAATTATGCATATCCTATGTTTAATCGTAAAAGTAATATTACAAAAACCTTAAATAAGGACATAAAAGTATTTTTTGCAGATATTGATGATGATTTTCATCCAGAGTCTTTTGATATGGAGTTTAATAGTCATAATATCATTCATGGGATAATGATAAGTAAAAGTTATCAATTTACAATTCAAGATATCAAAAAAGGGCATGTTACTTTTGATAGTGATTTCGATTGTATGAATAAGATTGAACAATTATCCGAATTAATGGATCTTATAAACTTTGAAACAGAATCAATTAAAGATATCAAAAAAATAAAAAGTAGCTATCAAGATACGGAACACTTAAAACATGCTTGGAAAGCTGATTATTTCATAACTGATGATGTCAAGTTAATAAAACGAGGCGAATATATTTATGCTTTGCTAGGTATTAAAACCAAGTTTTTAAAGATTAGTGACTTTAAAAAAACGATGGTAGAGTTTTACGCACATTGATTTTGCATAATCGGGTAGCCGGAGGTTTCTAACCTTCAGCCCCCAAACCACCCATAATGCACTTTTTATTAACAGGAAGTGCAATGGGCGGTTCATCTCCCGTAATAAATATTATCCAAATATCTCTCAATGACACTAAATCTTGTAAAGCTAAGTACTCATTGCCCAGCGCAATGTTAATTCCTTTTTTTAGCCCTTACTCACTCAAATAAGCCACGCAAACACCTGTAATACCTTTGTAAAATGCAATCAAAACAGCACCAAGCACTCTTTTTATATTTAACATGAAAATTAGTTATCGATTGAATCAAAATAGCAACTCGGCTATGGTTAATGCATCAATAAAAATAAATTTTAAACGAGTAATTCTACAGGCTCGTTAACCATGATAAGGATCTATGATGAGCCTGAAAAATCACTTTGAATTGCTGGCGGCCTATAATCAGCGGATGAATTTAAAGGTGTATGAGGCTTCGAGTCAGCTCTGTGCAACTAATCTGGCCCAAGACCGTGGGGCCTTTTTTGGATCCATTCTCGGAACTCTTAATCACATCATTGTTGGTGATACTATCTGGCTAAAACGGTTTGCTACCCATCCAGCCTGCTTGCGGTCTTTACAGGAGGTAGCTGATATTCCAAATCCAAAGAGCCTGGATCACATAACCTTCAATGACATTGGTAGCCTATCGGAGCACCGGTTCTGGTTGGATCGGATAATTATCAACTGGACAGCCGAGCTATCTGAAAGTGATCTGGATTTCATTCTCAGCTACCAAAACACCAAGGGGATCTCCGCTACCAAACGATATTCGAGTCTAGTTCTTCATTTTTTTAACCATCAGACTCATCATCGTGGCCAAGTTTCTACATTGCTATCGCAGGCAGGCGTGGATATTGGGGTTACTGACCTGTTGGCTGAGATTCAGGAGGAAACGCATGCATAACAAAGCGAACATGCTTTTGAGATCACCGCAATGAATCAAGAATTAAGACTATTGGAAGAAATCCTAAAGAGAAATAGCGAAGATCCTGACTCAATTGATATTGAAAATGAGGTCGATCATTATTTCTTCTTTGATGGAATTAAGAATGAAGAAGATCTCGATGAAGCATGGAGAGTTTTTGATGAACACGAAGAGATAAGGAATAGGCTTTTAAATATAGTAAGTGAAACTGACTCTATATCTAGGTGGGGTTACTGTAGTGGTCAACTAATTTTGGCCACAGTTTTAGAATCTTTGTATCTAATCTCAGATTCATTTGGCGCTAAACCGGCATTATAATGATGCGGCCTAACGTTGTTGTAATATCCGTTGATATAA
>NZ_JACJEZ010000110.1:0-3281 GCF_014164365.1 Pseudoalteromonas sp. SG43-6 | reverse complement strand
GCGACGGCGAGATTATTTGGAAGGACTAGCCTATTTCGTACAGGTAGTAGTGCAAATCGATTGGAAAAATATGGATGTGAGTGATGTAATTGAAACTTAATAATTATTTTTGGGGATCCCTTAGCTCAAGCACCGCGCCTTCATCACTGCTTAATAGTATTGGTGCAGCTCCATCGCTATCAGCCACCACCACACGGTTAAACAGCGGGGTGAGCTTACTAATTGGCTTACCTTCATTCACATAACCCGTGAGTAAATATGCTTTAGGGAAGCTACATATTCCTGTATTAAATTGCTCTGTCATTGTTCATCCTTGATATTAAACACGTCAAAAATATATATAGTTCCCATGCCCCAAATATTACTTTCTTTAAGCAATATTTCTCTTTCTTGCTTAGTAATTAAGTCCAATTCTATAAAGTAATAATCAGGATATGGACGACCGTTCCCCATCAGCTCTGTCGAATCTCTTGATGCGGGACTTAACACTTTATTTTTTTTATCTGAGAAAAAATAAGTATCTGCTTTTCTTGGTGATATAATGCGCTTACTGGGGTCCGATAAGTTAATCCAGTAATTTTGCGACGCCCCAAGACCTTCTGATAAAAAATAAATATAATCGCCGAAGGGAGATACCTTAAAACTAAGCATAGAAAAGTGGTTGTTATAGCCTAAATCAACCTTTTCTATCACGTCACCATTAAAGTCATGTAACCAATACTCATTTTTTTTATGTGCTAAAAAGGTTTTACCATCTGGCAATAAATACAAGCCATTAGAGTAAATAATTGGTCGCTCAGTGAGTGTTTTAGTCGGTACATGATAGTTATAATGTTTACCACTGACGTAAAAAATCACATTCTCACTGTCTTTAGTCCAGTTAAAATGGGCATAGCCATAACCTTCGCTCATTAAAATAAACTGCTGGGTTTTAGTATCCCAAAGCTCACGTGTATAGCCAAGTTCATTGTTGTACATTGATATTGCGATATACCGGTTATCAGGAGAGCGCACCGGTTTATGACCGTCGACCATATTCTTACCCGTAAATACGCTTTCTGGAATAATCCTACGCCTGTCAGAGCCATCCATGCGCGCTGAAAACAACGTTTCTATACCTATCCACTCAACCTCAGCTCTAAATAAAATACGCGGAGCTGAAAACGTTTCTTCATCGCCATACACCTCATTGCGCACCTCTTTAGGCCATTCAGAGTGGTATGTGTGGCGATACGCCAATTTATCTTTACTAAATCGTCTGGGTTGCTCTTCAACAACTTGTTTTTCTGATGTTTTAACGTCACCACCACAGCCAGTTAATAGCAATGTAGTAATACTTAGTAATATCATGGCGCTGCTTCGCGCGCTTTTACTAAACGCCTTTATATTCGTTATGCTGTGTAAAAGCGGTTTAAAACGGGCTGTGTTTTCTGAGATTAATGACATGGGTAATCCTAGTATATATGGTGTAAATTTATTAATAGATTTATCTTATAAATCTATGTTATTTATAATAAATTCATTCATCATCTATATTAATGCTTGGCATTAATTCTGCTTGCGGTGTTTGACCTCTCAACTGTGTATAAGGCACTCGTTCAAAGATATAAAAAGGCTCAGCCCCGTCATCTGGATCTTGTATTAAATTAAAAGTACCTTCGGTGGGAATTTTTTTAAACGTGAGCCGAACCCAATCTGTATCTACAATACGTCGATCACCTACAGAGCATTCTTGACGCCAACAGCTTTCAACATGCTCAAGAATAACTTTCTCATTGAGCGGGTTTATTGGTTTAGCCGATGATTTAGTTAAATTTAACTGGTATGCAAAGGTGATTTTTGGCTCTGTAATATACTTTTTATTTCTATTATTTATCTGCATAGGCGAACACTGTGAAATACTCATATTAGCTCCCAAATACTTGCTGTCATTTTGCTTTGGTTTTCTTCCCTGCAATTCCATCTACTTCAAGGTCGTGCTCGTATTGAAAATCCCTCACTCCCGCTTTGGTTTTTGAGCCGTTAATTCCATCAACTGTACCGCAGTCAAAGCCCAGTAAATTACAACGCCCCTGTACGCCTGAAAGTGTGTCAATGGGGTCTAAATCACCCACTTGTGCGGTAAAACTTTCACTGGGTGAGCTTTGATCTTCCTTGAGATATAAATCAACCTGAGCGGTGAGCGTGTCGTTTTCATTTAGCTCAACTTCAACTAAGCCGTCGCTCGGTAAAACGGTATCGATAGTTTGGCTGCCGATGTTGAGTACAATACGTTTGCCAGTGATGTCGCGGCCGTCGTCATAAAATACTTTTAAGCGAAAATATTCTTTTTCACCGCGAACTACAAAGGTGTTCTTACTACCTGTTTTTAGCGGCATGAATTTTTCGGCTTTTTGCGGGATCTTTATAATATCCCCCGGAAAAATTAGATTAGGATCGGGCCGCAGTGTTCTAAATTCAGCATTAATTGGATGCTGGTAAAGGCTTTTTGAGGTCCTAAAACCATATTGTCGCGCAATCCTTAACAGGGTTTCTCCTTGCGTTACTGTGTGTTGCTGGACCATGATTTATATCCTTATAAATAATTAGCTTAGGGCGCTAGGCCTACAAGCCAATCTTTGTCGTCTAATTCAAAAAAGCTGACCTTGGCGTTTTCAAAGTCGGGGCCTGATATTTTTTCCTACTTCCCCTGTACTTATCCGTGTATATGCAAGTAAATTTTTAGCTAACTTATAACCATTTTTATCTATTGCCACTTCACCAAAGTAAATTCTGTTCTCTGACTTATCTAACCATTCAACGGCTACTTTTTCTGGGAATTTTTTATCGTAAACACTTACCGTCGCCCTTGTTTCACCATAGCAGCACCAATTGAACCTGACGGTATTCCCCACTCATCATCAAATACCACAGAACGCCCCCAAATTGCATTGCCATTTTCCGTGCCTACACCTGCGACCATGTAATCAATTTTACCTGTTGAGGCGCAACCCATTACAAATAATGTAAAGGTCAATGTGGTGAGACATTTTATGAGGTTACTCAAAATATATTTCCATTTAAGTTCAAGCTGCCCTTGAGGAATGGCTTAGTTACTTATTCTCACGCCACTGTGCTTGCCCTGAGGCTAGTTCGTGTAATACACGGCCAGTAAATCCAGCGGATGGTGTATTTGAAACCCAAACCTTTATCTCACCTGATTCACCCATACCGACTATTAAATATGGTTTTACATCTTTAAAAACCTTACCTGTATGCGCTGTGTATGAAGGTAAATTTTT